>JALYHX010000737.1 GCA_030776305.1 Myxococcota bacterium | reverse complement strand
GCGTGACTCGCGAGCGCCTTCTTTGCGAGCGTTGCGAGACTCCGCTCGTCCGGACGAACGAATTTCAATCCCGAAGCATCGGCTCGCAGGACGCGGGGAGCCCGCGGACCTCCGAGCAGCACGAGGTACATGACCACGTCACGCCGGATGCCATGCGAAACGAGCAAACCCGCGCGTAGGCAGCGCAATAGAATGTCGAGGCGCCCGCCCGTTCCGGGAATGTCTTCGAGCAAAAAATCGTCCGACGCGATCGCACTCCGGCCGATGATGACGAAGCGCCGCATTCGCCGCCAGTCGAATGTAGCAGCGCGACCCGAGTCGGCGATAGACTTCGGCAATGCGCGCAGAGGCGACCCTATCGCAAGACGAAGCCGCGGAGCTCGTACGCAAGTTCGTTCCGTTCGAGCTCGAACTGGGAGAACCTGGCAAGAGCGAGCGCTTCGTCGCCGTCGACGACGTGAGCGACGTCAGACTGGTCGCGGACGCCGGCGTGCGCGTGACGTGCCAGGCACACCTGCGCTGGCCAGTGCTCGGGTTGCACGTCCCCGTCCACGTCAAGACCCTGCAGGTCCTTCTTCGCCCCAGCATCGAGCCGCGCAACGGCCGTCGAGCGTTCGTCTTTGCGTTCACGATCGAGCACGCGGATATCGCTTGGTCGCCGACGATCGTCGACGAGAGCATCACCCAGCGCGTCAATCGAGAGCTCGCCGAACACCATGTCGAGCTCTCATGGGATTTCACGCAGACCCTGAGCCACGTGTTTCGCTTGCCTGAAGCGATGCGGACGGCCGAGACATTCGAGCTCGATGTCGTCGGGGGCGAAATCCGCGTGACCGAGCAATCGCTTGCGATGATGGTCGACTTCCGCGCGTCGGTCGGCCGGCGTGAAATATGACCCCAGGAGAGCGCTTGGCCGCACTTCTGGATGAAATGTTCTTCGAGACCCGCGAGCAGTTCCTGACGTACGGGCAAATTCGCTGGTCTGTCACCAACGTAACGCGGCGCGCGATTGTCGTGCAGATCGAGGCGCGCCGAGAAAGCGACGGCGCGGCGGTGGCGCGCAGAATCAAGAACGGCATGCTGGGCCTCCTGCGGGGGATGGTTCCCTGTCCGAAGTTTCAAGCCATCTTTGCCAACAAGAACAAGCGCGTTTCGACGAAGCACTTGCTTGCCTACTACCGGCCAAACGTCAAAACCCGCGACCTGCCCGGCAACATCATCTGGCTCGAGGAGAACGCGCGCCTCTTTCGCCGCGAGTGGCGTCCGAGGATACGGAGCGCTTGGCGCGACGTCGTCACTGCACGACGGCTGTCAAAGTGAACAGGGCATCGTCTCAATCGGATGACATGGCGCCACACTGCGAAAATCGAATCCGACAAGGTGACTCGGCGCGCGAACCCCTCACGTGTTGCGCGCACGGCGGCGGAAATGTCACTTCGTCGCCATTCCGTGGCCGGGACCGAGGATCTCCCTCATCTTGGCGGCCGGGTCGAATGCTTCGACGTGCGGCGCGTGATGACAATCCAGGCACACGTCGGGTGGCGGTTTGGCGATGATCCCCTTCGGGTCGCTCGGGACGAGAACGTGCTTCGAGCCAGGACCGTGGCAAACTTCACACTGGACGTCGCGCAGCTTCTCGACGTGCGTGACGGTGCTCCCTCCAGGCCGCTCGTATCCGGTCACGTGGCAACCAACGCACTCCAGATTGAATTCCTTGAATTGCGACGACAGCGTCGCGTATGCGTGCGCATGCACCGTCGCGTCCCACACCGTACGCGCCGAGGCGTGGCATTTCGTGCAGGCATCGATGCCCACATACGTGGCTTGATCAGCGCCGGCACGCGGCGGGAGGCGAGCGGCGAAGGCGATGCGGTTGTGCTCGTCGACTGCCTTGTAGTAGGCGAGCATGTCGGCCTCGATCGTCGCGTCCTTTCCCAACGAATCGCGGACTTCCTTCATGGAGTAACGAAAGAAACTCCCCGTGGCGGGAGGCGGCCTGCCGTCGAGGCTGTCGCGCTCTGCCTCGAGGTTCGCGAGCTCTCGCTTGCGCGCCGCGATGTCGCCCGCCGCGACGAATTGGTCGCGCTCCCACGCGGCGATCTTGACATGCAGATCGTCGATGCGTGCCGACAGGTCCGTGCGCTTGTGTGCGAGCACGAGGCCGGTCGCATCGGAGAAGTGGATGAAGCGGCCAGGCGTGACGGGCTCGCGCACGTACAGGTCGAGCACGGCGACGCTCTGCAGATGATTCGATGCCTGAACGACGAGGACGCCGCCGACCTGCTCGCCTTGGGGCGCCGTCGTGTTGCCATCGCCACTTGCTCTGGGAGCGCCCACGACCACGGCGGTCAGATCGGGAACCGCGTCGGCGATCCGTTTCGCCTCGCCGCGACCGACCGCCAACAGCGCGACGAGAACGTTCGCTCCCTGACGCTTCGCTTCATCCACCTCACGTGCGACCCGTGACGCTACGTTCGTCGCTTGTCCGCCGCCGTCCTGCCGCTGGCCGAAGCCGACGAATCCGACCCTCACCCCCCCCACGTCGCGGACGACCGGCGACACGAACGGCGGGGAAGCCGTGCCGTCGCCGACGATGACCGCCGCGCCGGACGCGAGGGCGAGCTTCGCCAGGCCTACCGTACCGTCCGCCCAATCATTTGCCCCCGGAGCGAATGCCGCGAAGCCGAGCCCATGCAGGACGCGCGCAATCGTCTCGGCCTTGATGCGATCCTGGTCGACACGCTCGCCTTCGAGCTTCTCATCCATGAAGAAAAGGGGGCCCGCGGCGGCGACGAGCGCCGTGGGGGCGTGCGTGCGTTCCCCCCTCACCCAAGCTCCAAAGTGATCCAGCCCCCCCAGCTGGTCTTTCGTGCAGCCGCAAGGTTCGAGCGCTCCTGCGAGGTCGGTCACGAGGTAGAGACGCAACGTCGGCGCCCCGACGTCCGGCCCAGGCGGGTGGGCGCTCCCCGTCGGGGCCCCCGATGAACGGCACCCCTGGCAAGCCGCGAGCCCAAGCGCAAGAGCCCCCACGGCGAATATCAGGTGCCGACAAACCGTCATTTTGTCCTTCGGGGGCGGCACATAGTTACACTCTGGAATCGATGTCGTCGGGCGAAAATCCTCCCGCGCGCGGTATGCCGCGATCCCTCTCCGGCGGACCGGTGAAATTCGGCCCGTATTGGCTCGACGTGCGCCTCGCCGTCGGCGGCACCGCCGAGGTGTACGTGGCGCGACCGATCGACCCGAAGGCCAAGCCGCGCAAGCTCATCGTCAAGCGCCTCCTGCCTCACTTCGCCTCGGACACCGAAGGCCGCACGATGTTCGAGCGAGAGGCGGCGTTGCACGCATCCGTGCACCACCCGAATGTCGTGCGCGTGTACGCGTCGGGCATGGCCGGCGACGAACCCTGGCTTGCGATGGAGCTCGTCAATGGTTGCGACCTCTACCGGTTGCTCCGCCGCTTGACGGGCGACGGACGCAAACTCAGTCCCGGAGTCTCGGCGCACGTTGCCCGCCAGGTGCTCTCGGCCCTGGGCAGCGTTCACGATGCGCAAGACGCGCACGGACAGCCGATATGGATCGTGCACCGCGACGTCACTCCGTCGAATATTTATTTGTCCGTCCAAGGTCACGTCAAGCTCGGCGACTTCGGCATCGCCCGCGCCAACCGCGCGACGCTTCGCTCGGCCGGCAGCGACATGCTCAAGGGTAAGCTCGCCTATCTCGCGCCCGAGCAAGTCGCCGGCGAACCGTTCGATTTCCGCGCGGACCTCTTTTCGATCGCCGTCGTGCTCACCGAGATGCTCATCGGCAAAGCCCTCTTCGCCGGGAGCGGCCAACTCGCCGTTCTCCTGGCGATTCGCGACTGCAGGATCGAGCCGCTCCGCGAGGCGCGCGGCGCATTGCCCAAGGGAATGTACGACGTGCTCGAGCGAGCGCTCGCACGCGATCCGGCGCGACGCTTTGCCTCGGCGGGCGCTTTGGCGGAGGAGCTCGCGCCATTCGACACCAACGCCGAGGCATCGCGAGCGGAGCTCGGCGCGGCCGTACGGTGGGTGCAATCCGCACCGTCCGCCGAGCAAATGCAGGCCGTGCGCGAGAGCGCTGGGAGGATTCGCGCGACCGTCGCCGCACGCGAAGAGGAGGCGGAGCAGACACTCGAATATCAACCGATCCCGTCGAACGTCGTGAGGCAAGACGGGGTCAAGCTCGGACCGTGGACGTTCGCGCGAGTGGTCGAGGCCATCGCGACAGGGGAAATCGAGCGCCGCGACCAGGTCGACTACCTGGGTCGTGGATTTGCGCCAGTGGAACAGATCGACGAGCTCTCGCGATTCTTGCCTGCGCGGGCGGTGACCACCGACCGTATGGCGGGTGTCGGCACGCCGGACTTCGTCGACGAGGTGTCGACGGATGCCCTGGCGACGGTCCTCTTGCGCGTCGTCGAAACCGAAGCCACCGGGGTGCTCTTCGCAGAGGGGCCGGGCGTGGCGTGGCACGAGAAAAAACCGACGCTCGCGGGAGGGGAAGGCGGGCGCAAAGATCTCTACTTCGTGAAAGGCAAATTGCATCACGTGGCATCGAACAACGCGAGCGAGCTGCTCGGCGAGTACCTCGTACGGCGTGGAATGATCAAGCGCGACGAGCTCGACTTCGCACTCGGGGTCCTCCCACGCTATGGCGGCCGCATGGGCGACACTCTCATCTCGCTCGGACTCGTGGCGTCCCTGGATATTTTCCGTGCGATTCGCGACCAGGGGCGCGATCGGATCGTGCATCTGTTTCAATGGCGCACGGGCAGACTGGCTTTCTTTGCCGGGCAGACGGCGCCGCACGTCGAGTTCCCGCTCGACCTCGAGGTCGTGCCGCTCATCGTCGCGGGCGTCGAGGCGGTTGAATCGAACGACACGACGGTGGTCAAGTGGCGCGCGCGCTACGACGACGTCGTCGGTTCGGCACGGGCGCCATCCCAGAAGATGCGGAGCGCTCCCTGGCCGCCTCTCTACCGAAACATCATCGACGTCGTCGACAAGCCAAAGGCCCTGCGCGAAGTGCTCTCCACGATGGCCCAATCAGGAGCGACGACGGCCAACGAAGTCCTTCGCGCGCTGCAGATCTTGCTGATCGCCAAAGTCGTCGCGTGGCAGTGACCCTCATTTGGCCGCGGACGCGCCGCCGGCAAATGGCAGGATCGTCTTCAGGTCCTCGTCGGTGAAACGCAGCTGAAGGCCGAGGAAGTAATCGCGCCCGTTGGCCCCGGTCTGGGTGAAAACGTTGTCGACGCCGCCGAGCAGCCACAAGTGCTTGATGAACTCGTAAGAGATCGACAGCCGATAACGAGGCTGAATCGAGTACGCGAAGCCGAAGAGATCGTTCTGAATCTCGAAACGGTTCTGCAAGAGGTGCATGTCGATGCCGAGGCCGCCCGTCGACTCGATGATCCCGAAGCGACCCGTGAACGGCCCCACGCGCTTGGCGAACTCAAGCGAGAAGAGGAAGGCGGCGCTGAGATTCGTGGTCGTGGTGCTGTAGTGGTTGGGCCCCATGTTCGGGTTGGTGGTGTCGACGCTGGAGTTCGTGATCGACAGGGCGCCGCGTGGCTCGTTGACGATCTCGACCAGGTAGTACTTGTCTTCGGTCGGCTGTAGGCGAATCTGGACGTACGTCTTGATCGAATTGGCGAGGAAGTTGTAATCGCTCCGCAGCCCGACGATCGTCTGCAGCCGTCGGATGTTCTGAACGTAGTCGTTGATGCCCTCGGCGACTTCTTGCACCTCGTTGACGAGCTGTTCGTCTTTGGTCAGCTTTCCGATCGTCCCCTCGCCGCGGTCGATGCGGCCGGTCACGTTGTCGATGTGACCGAGCGCGCTCTCCAGGCTTTTGCTGGAGCGATCGAGGCGCTCGACGGTGTCGCGCAGCTCCCCCTTACCGCCCCCCTGCGGCTGGTTCGCGGCCATCATCTCGCGCACGTCCTGGGTCACGACCCTCACGTTCTCCAGGATCTTGACGATCTCGGGGTTGGCGTTCTGCGCGATCTGTTGCACCGAGAGAAGGGTGTCGTGGATCGTCTCCCGGTTTTCGCGGATGGTGGTGTTCACCGCTTCGGTCGCATCGGCGAGGTTCTGCAAGATGGCCTTCATGTTCTGGCCGCCTTGCTCGGTGCCTATCGCCTTCGCCAGTTGCTCCGATACCTGCTTGATGTCGTCGGTGATGGCCTTGATCTGTTCGATCACGTCCGCCGGCGTCGTCTCCTGGACGATCAGGTGGATTTCGTCGCCATCGCGCAGCTTGCGATAATCGGGGGTGCCCGGCGTCAAGACCACCGCGGACTCGCCCAGAAGGGACGTACTCTTTTTCCCGAGCGTCGCGTTTTCGTAGAGCGCAACGTCGTTGCGCACTTTTACATCGATCCGAGCCTGGCCATTTTCGAGTTTGATGGCGTCGATCGCCGCAACGGGGATGCCGGCAATGGTCACGCGCGAGTGTGCGGCCAACCCCGTCCCGTCGTGGAGGTATGCGTGAATCGTGTAGCCACTGCTGCCGCTCACCGCGGGGCTCACGTAGTGATAGATGCCGTACGCGGCGACTCCCGCCACCGTGACGAAAAGCCCGACTTTGGCTGCCTGCGAGCTCTTTGCCATTCTCAGAAGCGGCTACGTTACCACTTGTCCGACCATCTACGGCGGCTCCTCATAAAAAGGTTCCGTCTCCGGAGTCTCCACGGACGTCGCCGCGCTCGGCGGAGCAGGCAAAGCGATTGCGTCGAGCTCGCCGTCCAGCTCGCCACGCAAGCGGTCGAACTGATCGCGCTGGCCACGGGGAACGACCCGCACACCGTCGAGACGAAGTGTCATCGGGTCGATGAAGACGTCACCGCGCCGTACCCCGAAGTGAAGGTGTGGACCGGTCACGCGACCGGTCTGCCCGACATACGCGATGAGCTGCCTTTGCTCCACGCGCTGTCCCGCGCGCAACCCAGCGGCAAAATGCGACAGGTGGCAGTAGACGCTGGTGATTCCGTGAGCGTGCTCGATTTCGACCCGGTTGCCGCAGGGTCCAGCAAGGCCGACGCTCGTCACGACGCCGGCGGCCGTGGCATAGACCGGCGCTCCCGTCGGGGCCGCGAGGTCGACCCCGTTGTGCGGCATCACGACGTGCAGCAC
>JALYHX010000736.1 GCA_030776305.1 Myxococcota bacterium | reverse complement strand
GACCCCAACGGTCGACCCGCGCGCGATCATCGGCGCAACTATCGTCGACGAGACGTGCGGCTCTGAAGCGGGCAAGGGACGCCGATCGACGCCGGCGGAGACTTCCGGGTCCACTGCCGGACTGCTGTCGATGCGCGCCTTGCTATGCTTCAACGCCTGCATCAGCGGGTGCGTCGGCCCCAAGGGATGCGCTTTCCGTAGCTGCCGCGAGCGAAGCGCGAGCTCGGCGTCCCGGTCGACGAGAACGGTCACGCCTTCCAATGTCCCGTTCTCGCCGACCAGATCGATCGACGCCGACGTCGCGATCGATTCCAGAAGGGCGTTGGCAAGACCCTGGAGGCACCGCTCGACGTCGAGCGAAGCCGACAGCTCCTCGCTGGCGCGCGCGAGCAACGCCGTTCGCCGCGTGAAAAGGTCGCGCTCTTCGGCCACGCGGCGCTTGTCGTCCACGTCGACATTGACGCCGACCCAGCGCACGATTCGCCCTGCCTTGTCGCGCAGCGGTGTCACCCGAGTGAGAAACCAACGGAAGACGCCGTCGGCCCGGCGAATGGGGAACTCCATCTCGAAGGGCTCGCCGGTCTCCAGTGAGTGCCGCCAACGTTCGGCGACCTTGGGCAGAAATTTTGGATCTTGAACGCGCGCCGAGCTCCAGCCTTCCATCTCCTCGAAGGTGGTCCCCGTGTATTCGTACCATCGGCGGTTGTAGAACGTGACATAGCCATCCGGCCGTGCGGACCACGCGAGCTCCGGGAGGTTTTCGACGACGGTGCGCATCTCTTCTTCGAGCGCGCTGAGATCGATCGTGAGGCGCTCGAGGCTTCTCAACAGGTCGCGCGCCTCGTATTGCCTCCGTCGCGCGCGAAGGGCGCTCCGAACGGTGCTGATCATCGCCGGAATGCGGACGGGACGCTCGAGAGGAACGACGTTGATCCGGGTACTGAGATGGCCGACGAGGCCGGTCGCGTAGTCGCGTTCGGTGACGCTCACAATGATCGGCAGATCCGACCACGGAGGCTGCTCATCGAGCACCGCCACCAATCGATCCGCGACATTCGGAAGAAGTGCCTCTTCCGTCACGACCACCGCGGCCGCGCCTTCGGCGATGGCTTTCGCCAAAGCGTCAATGTCAGCGCAGACATGTGAGGCAATGCCTCCGGCCAATAGAAACTCCTGGGTCAGCGGGGCATCGGCCCCAAACAGCGAGAACACGAGGACACGCTCCTCGTTTCCGGTTGCGTCCGAGTGTATTACCCCCGTCACCTCAGCCGCCCACATACGACGGCGAGCCGGTCAAGATCCCCTGGAACTCTTGCAGCGGGGATCCGATCTGGATACCGCGGTTGCTCAGAGAGAACTCGCGAAGCGTCCGCTCGTGTGCCCCACCACGCTTCTTGAAGACCGAGATCGCATTCCGAACGCGCCCGCCCGACTCGAAGTACCGGAGCAAGATGACGGAGTCGGCCAGATAACTCACGTCGACGGGAGTCGCCGTCGCCGGGCCGACGAGGCCGTGCTCTGTCGCGACGAGGAGTGTGACGATGTCGCGATGCCCGAGATAGGCGAGAAGCTCGTGAAGCTGGTTCAGCAAAAATCGCTCCTCCGGCATCGAATTGAGATAGCCCGTGAGGCTGTCGATGACGATCACGCGCGCTCGATCGTTCTCGACCGCGCAACAAACGTGATGGGCGAATTGGCCGGGCGACATCTCGGCGGGATCGATCTGTCGAACCTGAATTCTGCCGGCGGTCATGTGCTCGCGGAGTCCCATGCCCATCCCATCGGCGCGCGCGAGAAGCGTCCGAACGCTCTCGTCGAACGTGTAAATCGCGGAGGCCTCGCCGGAGAGGGCCGCCGCGAGGGCACATTGCCCGGCAATTGCCGATTTCCCCGATCCCGCTGGGCCAACGAGCAGCGTTGCGCTGCCGTAGTCGAGTCCGCCGCCCAGTAACTCGTCGAGCGTGCCGACTCCCGTCCGCAGCTTTCCACCCTTGGGCTGGCCCTGATGTTCCGCCGCCACCAGCCGCGGATACACATGGAGACCTCCCCGTTGGATCGTGTAGTCGTGATATCCACCACGGAAGTCGACGCCTCGCAGCTTCACCACCTCCAAGCGTCGGCGTGTCCCCCCGTACACCGGTGAGGATCGCTCGAGCGCGATGACGCCGTGCGCGAGGCTTTCGAGGTGGTCGTCGGCCCCACCGCTGTGATCATCGAGCAGAAGAACCGTGCACTCCGTGCCGGCGAAGTGGTGCTTGAGATCGAGGATCTGACGGCGATACCGGAGGGGTTGCTGCGCCAGAAGCCTGATTTCGGAGAGCGAGTCGAAAACGACGCGCAAGGGTTTGAGGCGCCGGACTTCGTCGAGCAAAGTCTCGATCGAGCGTCCGAGCTCGATCTCCGACGGATGATACATCGTGTAATGCCCGCGCGACGGCGCGGCGTGCTCGAGCTCGAATAGCGAGATACCTTCGAGGGCCCATCCATGAGATGCGGCCACACTTCGGAGCTCGTCCCCCGTCTCGGAGAGGGTGATGTAAAGGGCGCGCTCCCCGCGCTCCGCCCCGGCGAGCAAAAATTGCAGCGCGAGCGTCGTCTTGCCCGTGCCGGGGGAACCCTTGAGCAAATACATCCGATCCCGCGGAAAGCCTCCGCACAAGATGTCGTCGAGACACTCGATGGCCGTGGCCGCGTTGTCGAGTCGTGGCAAAGGAACCTCTGGAATGCGTCGACGCCGAGCCCGGCGATCGATCGCGCCCAGCTTAGGGCACGACTACGTCGTTGTCGCGCGTTCTGGGGAACTACCGCAACCGGCCGCGGCCGTTAAGCCGTCTTGACGAGGCAGCGAAGAACCTCGGCAACACTCCATGCTTGCGCAATGCAACCACGCGGCGTGAAGGGAGCCTCGGCGTCGAAGATCTCGCTGATCGACCCAATCCCCGCTTCCGTCATGTGCCCTACGAACCCAGCGAGCAGCTCACGCGTGCTGGCACCGGCACCATGCACTTTCATCCACGCGTCGACCAGCGGGCCGATAAGCCATGCCCACACGGTTCCCTGGTGATATGCAAGGTCGCGCGCGCGGAGGTCCCCGAAGTACTTGGTTTTGAAGTCGCGATCGTCGGGACTCAGCGATCGAAGGCCGACCGGCGTTGCCAGGCGCAAGCGCACCTCGTCGACGACACGCGGCCACCGCGCCGGGTCCAGTACGGCGTGAGGAAGAGCCACCGCAAGAAGCTGATTGGGCCGGAATGACGAATCGTCGCCGTGCTCGCCGTCGACGATGTCGTAAAGGTAACCTCCGGCTTCGAACCAGAAACGGCGATTGAATGATGCCCGCGCGTGGTCAGCCAGGTCGGCATACCGTCGACCGACTCCGTCGCCGTGCTCGCGCTCCATCCATCCCGCGAGCAATGACAGCGCGTTGTACCAGAGTGCATTGATCTCGACCGCTTTCCCTCGCCGGGGTGTCACGACCAGGTCCCCGACCTTCGCGTCCATCCACGTCAGCGCGTAGCCATCGGCGCCTTGCGAGAGCAGTCCGTCCCGCGCGTCCATGCCAATGGAAAACCGCGTGCCCGCGACGTGCTTGTCGACGATATCGACGAGTCTGGGCAAGAAGGTCCGAACAAGGCCCCAATCGCTCGTATAGGCAAGATATCGGTCGATTGCATGGAAGAACCAAAGAGTCGCATCGGCCGTGTGATAAAGACCCTCACTTCCGTGCTCCGGAAAGAGGTTTGGAATCAGCCCGTCGCGCACGTAGTCCGCGAACGTGCGTAGAATGCTGCTTGCCTCCTTCGCGCGACCGGTCACGAGCGTCAATCCTTCGAGGCTGATCATCGTGTCGCGGCCCCAGTCCGTGAACCAATGGTAACCGGCAATGATCGTATGCTCCTCATCGCCGGTCGCACCCGCTTGGGGAGGATCCGGAGATCGTGCCGCAGGGACGATCAAGAACTGGTCGGCGGCAAGCACGAGCTGAGCGGCGATGCCGTCCTGCGCGACGGGGTCAGCGACGGCGAGCAGTGCGGTTCGTCGATCGCGCTCGACCGTGTATGCCTGGGTCAGGGTCGCCGCCTGAAGGTTGGTCCAGGGTTCGGCAGATGCGGCGAATGTCGCGACGACCCCCGACCTCAGCGAAATTCGGAACAAGCCGGGGCTATAGAGCTCGCCCACCGAATCGTAGCCCCGTGAACGCTCGACCTGGTAGCGCACGTCCTGCAAGCGCCTTCGATCGATCGTGAAGGCGTTCGGTTCCGGCGTGACATGCATGCGAAGCGGTGGATACCCTTCCCCCACCACCTCGTATCGGTCCTCCGAGACCGTGAGCGCATACGGAGACGGGATCGGCGAATCGAGCGGACCGTCGTGGGGACGAAATCGAATCCACGGCTCGATCTCCAGACGCACCGCGGTATCTTCGGAAATGACTTCATATCCGAGAAGCACGGTGTTCTGCCGATATGGCATCCAGATCCGTCGCTCAAGGACCACTCCGAAGGCTTCGTATCGCCAGACCGGGAGGCCGGATTCGAGTCGGAACTCGCTCAGTGTCGCCATCGGCAAACCAGGGTGCGGCGTGGGTCCGCGCCAGCTGCCGAGATGCGCCGCGCGACCGTCGGGCAAGTGCACGCTCTCGCCGAGCTGCGCCAGCATCACCGTGCGCCCGAGCGGCGCGGGCAAGGCCGCGATGAGCAACCCGTGGAAACGACGTGTCGCGATGCTCGCAACGGTTCCTGACGCGTATCCACCCAGTCCATTCGTGACGAGCCATTCGCGGGTGACGTATGGGCTCGTCGGATCCTCTTCGTGCGACAGCTCGTCCATCGCCGGCAGCGCGGCGCTCGGCCGAGGAACGACGATGATTGGCTCTTTCATGTCGCGTCGACCGCTTCAATGCTGGCCGCGAGAAGCACGGCAGCTTCGCCAATCAAATGCCAACCTTCGTCGGTTTCCAGCGGAGGCGTCCCCTCCCCGCCGTAGCGCACGTCTTCGGACGACCACAAGACCGACCAGCGGGTCCGCCGCGGCGGCGCGAGAAGCGGCTCGGGGACTTGGACGAGCGTCAAGTCGACCCCGAGATTCACCACCAGGAGGCGATCGTCGATGTCCCGTTCGCCGAAGAGACGAATGACGAACGCGGTGGGCGCCAGAACGGCGCCGTCAACGCCGTGTTCCCCCTGGGCGCGGAGCGTGCGATCTTGGCGACGCAGGGCGAAGAGATCACGATGCATCGCAAGAGCAGGTCCGCCTTGCCGATGCTCGCCCCAATCGAGCTTGCACTTGGCGAACGTCCCGGGCTCGGCTGGATCATCGAGCCGCGCGCGCACCCCCTCGTCGATCGCGATCGATGGAAACTGAGCCAGGAACTCCGCCCTCCCTTTTCGCACCGCGGCTGCGAGGTCCGGTCCGTGGTGAGCGAAGTAGAGGAATGGCGCCGACGATGCAAATTCCTCGCCTTGAAACAACATCGGTGTTCCGGGTCCCAACATCACGAGCGCCTTGATCGCGCGCATCCGGCCGGGGTGTGCGCGCGCGTGCAGGCGCTCGCCTCGGGCGGTGTTGGCGACCTGATCGTGGTTCTCGACGAACGTCACGAAGCGCTCGGGGGCGATGCCTCGCGTGGACGCGCCCCGGCGCTTTCGCTGCCACGAGTACCGCTGTCCCTGAAAGAGGTAACCGTGCTTGGCCGCGGATATGAACTCCTGGGGAGCCCCGTGGTGGTCGGTGAAATACGCCTGCGCTCGTCCCGTGAGCGCCACGCGTGCAGAGTGATGGAAATCGTCGTTCCACGCGGCGTCGAGGGCGTTCCCGCCCTCGTCGCGTGGGCGCAGGAGCAGCGTCTCTTGCGGCTCGTTTTCGACCACGACGAGCGCGCCACGTTCCTTCGCGCATGCCCTGACGCGATCGCCCATCTCCGTGAGCACGTGCGTCTCCGACTCATCGTAAATGTTCTGCGTCGCGTCCAGTCGGAGCCCATCGAAATGGAATTCGTCGATCCAGTAACCTGCGTTCGCGATGAAGAATTCGCGTGTTCCCTCGCACCCGTCACCGTCATAATTGATCGCGAGTCCCCAGTCGGTCTTGTAG
>JALYHX010000735.1 GCA_030776305.1 Myxococcota bacterium | reverse complement strand
ACATGGCCGCGCGCGCACCGTCTCGAGAATTATTGTACGAATCGGTGCGCCATGTCGTGTTCTTCCGACGCATCAAGGGAATGATTCGCGCCCTACGCCGCTGACGCATGGCCCTCGGCTGCGCGCGATTCCCCGACCCCCGACCTCGACCCCGACCCCGACCCCCGACCTCGACCCCGACCCTCGACCCTCGACCCTCGCCCCCGACCCTCGACCCCGACCCGCAGGAGCGAGTCCGATGCCCAATCAATGCTCGTGCCAAAACACGTCCAGGCCCGGGTTCGTGGCCGTCATCTTCATGACCCCGCTTGGCGTCGCATAGAAAAGCTCATTGCAGCTGACCGCGCCGCAACCGAACTCGATGCCGGCGGATCCGGTTGCGGCAATCTTGGTCACCGTCTTGGTCGGCGTCACCATGAAGAGACCGCCGGCGTTCGCGTAGAGATTTCCTGCGCTGTCGAAGGCAATTCCGTCTCCGTTGCTCGCGCCTGTCAACGTGACGAAGATCTCCGGTACGCCGGTCTGAACGTTGAGCCGCATGATCGTCGCGGGCGTCGGCATCCAGATGTTCACATAGAGCAACCCGTCGGGGCCAAAGGCCAGGTCGTTCGCCTGCGCGACCGGCATCGTATTGACCTTGGTGGGCGCCGTCTCCGTCGGACCGATGCGGTAGACGTTCCCGGCGTTCTGGTCCGTGTAATAGACGTTGCTGTCCTTGGCGATTGTCACGCCGTTGATGTCGTGCGCACCGGGGAGTGTCACGGTGGTCATCGTCACGGGCGCCGCCACCTGGATCTCGTACAGCTTGTCGGCAGCCTCGCGCGAGCCGGCATAGAGAACGCCGCGCTTCGGATCGAGCGCGATTCCGTTGATCTGTGCCCCCGGGATCGTCTTCCACGTCTTGTTGATGTCGGCGACCGCGTAAGGCGGGGCATAGCGTCCGATCGTCGGACCTTGGTTGGACCAATAGATGGTGCCATCGGGCGCGACGGACATCTGTTCCATCTTGCCGAACATCGTCACGTCTAGCGCCGCCGGGCTCGTCCCACACGTCACCGTCCCGCCGCCTGCTTCGGTTGGAGGGCCGGCTTCCGGCATGGTGCCGCTCGGGGCGTCCGGGGTAGAACCCCCATCGACGACTCCGCTGCTGCCGCTCGTGCTCCCGCTGGTGCTGCCGGAGGCGGTCCCGGAGGCGCTTCCGGTACCGCTTCCGCTGCTCGTGCCGCTCGTGCCGCTCGAGGCGCCCGAGGCGCTTCCGCTGCCGGCGCCGCTCGAACTCCCCATCGTAGGCACGCCACCGCTACTCGCGCCGCTCGCCGAACCCGAGGTGGCCCCGCTCGATGCGCTGGAAGTCGCCCCGCTCGAGGCGGGTCCGGAGGTCTTGTCGCTTCCGCACGCGAAAAGAATCGCGGACAACGCGGCCGCCGACACGATGAGGGCGGAAACTTCGTGCTTTTTCATGTGCGCACCTCGCAGGCCGAGAAGCGGCTCTCGAGGCGCGTACCACCGGGCTCTCCGGGCGGTCAAGCGCGGTCGCCTCTGCGAAGGTCGAGGGGTAGTCCGCTGCTTCGTAGCACCCTTGCTAGAACGTTTTATGCACGACGACCGGCGCGGTGCTACCCGCGTCCGCTGCGACATCCACGACGTACACCACACTCCCGCCATTCGGTTCCGTCGACAGACTCACCGAACTCTGTCCCGCGCCATACGGACTGATCACGGCGATCCCCACGACGTCCGATCTCGACGCGACGACGAGCGGGGTGCCAACCGTCAGCGGCGTATCGGCCGTGACATTCAGCAGCCCGGTTCCGTTCGAGAATGCGGGCATCTGATCGATGCCTCCGGCGCCGTCGAGCACCACCACCACACCACCCCCGAGGGTGAAGGTCGCGAGCGTCGAGGCCCAGCTCGTGCCGAGAACGCCGAGGGCGCCGTCCGGCGCGGCGGGCTGATCGTGGACGAGCAGCACATCGAAGCCCGGCAGCGTGAGCAAAGTCGGGACGTCAGTATCGGTGCTCGTATGCCGAATGTTCAGTCCGCGACCGATCTGCGTGGCGACTCCGCCAAGGATCGCGTCGGCGCGCGTGATCGCGCTTCTTCTCGCATACCGCTCGTAGCTCATGACGTGGAGCGGATTGGATTGCGGGATGAACACGGCATTCGAAAGCACACGCGCCTGTGCCGTTCCGGCGAGCGTCGTCGTGTAATCGTGACCGATGTAAACGATACCGCCGCTGGCGGCGCCGACGCATCGCGAGCTCGTGCAGATCTGCGAAGCGCATACGACGTTGCACCCCCCGCAGTTGACGGGATCGCCGGTCACGTCGATGCATTGCCCACCGCAGGACACGAGCGGCGGCGTACACGGAATGCTCGCCTCGGCGTCGCCGGCGCTCGAGTCGGTTGCGGTTGCGTCGCCCGCATTCGAATCGCCAGCCGTTGCGTCGCTCGACGTCGCGTCGGTCGAGGTCGCGTCGGTCGAATCGAGATTGCCATCGCTGGCGCCGGCCTCGGCGGCGCCGGCGTCACTCGAGTCCATGTTCGGTGGTGCATCGCTGAGGTTTGAATCGCCGAGCGTCGCATCGCCCAGTGGCGCGTCAGGGTTCGTCGCATCCACCGCCCCGTCGTCGCCCGACGGTCCGTCCTCATCGAAGTTCGAGTCGACCCGCGTTCGATCGGAGAACGCGGCCTCGGCCTCGTCGGCCCCATCCGTCTGCTCGTCGCCGGCGGAAGCGTCCAGATCGATCGTCTCACAGGTGCTGCCTAGAACGCAGTGAGACCCGCACTGCGTGTATCCCGTCGCACAGTTGCCGCCGACCAATGCGTTGTCGACGCCGCATCCGATCGCGAACACGACCGTCGACATGACGACCAAGCAAAGCGTGAAACGTGATGTCAGAATGGCGCGCTTCATCGCTGCCCTCCTTGCGGTCCGATGGGCAGCGTCGTCGATGACCCATGCCCGTTGCGAACCTTCGCGATTCGGAATTCGACGCGCCGGTTCTGACGCCACTCGTCTTCTGAGTGTCCCGCCGCGAGCGGGCGGTGCGAGCCCACTCCCTCGGCAATCAGGCGACGCGGCTGGACGCCGAGGCCGAGAAGCATCCCTCGGACCGCTTCGGCCCGCGCTTTGGAAAGGCGGAGATTGTAGTCTTCCGTCCCGCGCTCGTCGGCATTACCTATGATCTCGACCTCTTCGATCTGCGGGTTGGCGTTGATGAACTTCGCGAGGACCTCGACGAGGGGCAACGCTGACTGCTGCACCTCCGCCCGGTTCGTCTCGAAGAGGATGGTCTCTCCATATTGGATGCGGTTCTCGACGACGCTCACGGCCTCTGCAGGAGGCGGACACCCGTTCAATTTGGGGTCGTCGCTTCGTGGGCCAGGAACATCTGGACACGCGTCCTGCGCGTCGGCAATGCCGTCCCCGTCGCGGTCCGGTGGGGGGGCCTCCTGGGGAATGGGCGGGGGCTCCGGCGGGAGCTCCGCGGCGACCATCGAGGCCGGCGTTCGCTCGGCGCCAAGCGCGATGTGGATGCCGACCGAGAGTACGTGCGCATCTTCCGGGCGAAGCGCGTCGCCCGGCTGCACGATCTGGAAGTAGCCTACATAAGGCCCGACGTCCCAGCGGCCGGATCCGACGCGCCAATCGTAACCGACGTGCGCATCGAACCCGACGCGATCGCGTGTGCCCGTGCGCACATAGCCCACGTTCGCGTCGACCCAGGGACCTGCGACGTCGAACATCGGGCGGATGCGTGCTCCACCCATGACGAATCCGGCGATTCCGTCTCCATGGTCGGCGATCGAGACGTCCCTCGGCGGATTGGTGTGCGCGAGCCAGAGCGAACCGGCCTCGACCTGAAGACCGAAGGCGCGCCCGAGGCCGAGCTCGATCGCGAGGCGCCCTTCGGCCCCTGGGCCGTACTCATGACTCTGAGGCTCCCCCACGGCGTGCGCCCCTCCGAGTTCCAGATGCCATCGCATCGGATCGGCTGCTGCGCCCCGTGTCGTGAGCATTGCGAGCGCGCCGATCACGAGCGTGGACGTGCAAATTCTACGCGAGGACACCCCATGGACAACGGCACGCGCCGCGAAACCGATTACCGTAGGCGGGAGGAAACCCAAGGATCACACCGACGCCATCGCGTCCGTTGCGACCATCGCGAAGAGCGCATGATCAAGCCAACGTCCTTGGCACCGCTCCGCCTCGCGGGCGATCCCCTCGAATCGAAAACCAAGCCGCCGGATGACGCCGAGCGAGGCGAAGTTGTCGGTCGCAGCTGCCACGCGGATGCGATGCGCGTTCAGCCGCTTGAACGCCCAGACGACCATCGCCCGCGCCGCTTCGGTCATGTAACCCCGACGGGCGGAGTCGGCGCGCAGCCAATACCCCAGCTCCGCGCTCTGATGCAAATGGGCGATCGACTCGAGGCCCACGACCCCGAGAAAGCGACGGGCCGCACGGTCCCGAATGCACAGGCGCAGCGCGCGACCTTGGTCCCAGTCGCTTGCGCTTGCCTCGCAGTACCGCCAGCTCGCGTCGAGGTCCGTGTTGAAGGGCACCCACGGGAGCCATCGTTCGAGGTGCCCGCGCGAGCCATCGACGGCCTGCCAAAGCTCCGACGCGTCAGCGGGTTCGATGGGCGCGAGAACGAGGCGCTGCGTGTCGAGCGGGCGATGGCGCAGCTCGGCGCGAGGTGGGACGACCAGCATGCACCGTCGACGTTACGACGAACCGTGTCCCAGTGCATGTGTCCGATTCAAACGTTGGACGCCGGGTAGGCTTGGGTGAGCGCCTTGCTGGGTCGATCGATCCGCTCGAGGGGACTCGTGACGAGGTCGCGCTCACCGCTTGCGAAATAGAGCGACTCCCCCGGACGGGGCTCACCGGGGTTCGGCGCGATGGCGCCGTTGGGGAAGAACTTGATTCCGCCGTGCACCATGCGGCAAAGCGCGAGATGGCCGTGGAGGAAGTCACCAGTGCGACGGTCGCGCACCGCGACGCAGAAGCTGTCGCGGAAGTGGTACTCCGTGTTGCGCGTTACGTATACACGGTGGCGACGTCGCTCTGGGCCCCCGTATTGGCTCATCGGCCTTTCGGGCGCGCTGGTGCTTGTGGACTCGTCTTTCATGGTCGGTCTCCTCGTTGCTTCTCCCGGCGGGGACCGCAGGACGATGAGGGGGACGAGGGACGTAGGCCAACTTTCCTGCCGTTGCTGAGCCGCAACGCGGGTCGACACTCGGCCATCGGAGCATTATAAAGAGCAAAGGAAGACCCACGGAGAAGACAAGCGCAATGGCCGTCGCAAATGTTCTCGAGATCAACGATTTGAACTTCGAAGGCGAGGTCCTCGCCTCGTCGGTACCGTTCCTCCTCGACTTCGGCGCTGTCTGGTGCGCCCCCTGCCGACAGCTCGCGCCAATCGTCGAAAAGCTCGCCGACGAGTACGTCGGAAAGGTGCGCGTGGGCAAGCTCGATATCGAGGACTCGCCGGACGTCGCCAACAAGTTCGGCATCCGTGGCGTTCCCACGGTGCTCGTGTTCAAGAATGGCAAGGAAGCGGCGCGGCATGTCGGGCTGACGAGCAAGGAGACGCTCGTCAAGCTTCTCGGCGTGTGAGGGCGACGAGGCTTCGTCCGCTCCCTCGCTCTGCTCGGGCGTGCGGA
>JALYHX010000734.1 GCA_030776305.1 Myxococcota bacterium | reverse complement strand
ACCCCATGGTCGCCCGCTTGCGTTCTCGCTTCAGAACTTGAGGGTCACGGTGGTTCCGACGCCGGTGGAAAGTCGCTGAATGGCTCCCGATGGGGTCTCCATCGTCCTCTTTACCGAACGGGATCGGCGGTGTGCCGTGGTTCGAGCCCGGTGGGCTCGCGCACTGAGTATGGCGCTTCGAGAGATCGATACTCCGCGGCCGCATCGGCGGTGCCTGCGCGGCAGCGCGCATGTCCACTAGCTGACGCCGACGATTAACTATGGCCTCGAGCTCGCGATGAGCGGTGTCGGGCAGGGGTCGAATTTCCGGGCGCAGCGCCTCGCCAAAATGCGCCAGCACCGGCGTCGATCGAGTCGGTCTTTGCCATCTGGGATACGGCTCCGGCGCCAACGACGGATGGTACAAGACCATGATGAACGCCGCCAACACGAGCGCGTGTACGCGTTCAGCCAGTATCTGGCGAACGGACACGGCGTCTTTACCGGCTCCAAGAATCGCCCGAACATCGTCTGGGTCGAGGGGGGGGACACGCTGCCCGCCAACGTCTCCGAGGCGGCCTTGCGCGCGCTGCAAGTTCTCAAGGGCATGCAGTCCGCCGGAGATACTCACATTCAGACGGCCCATTGGCAGCACGACGACCTGACGAACGATCAAACTGATTTTGCACCTTACATGACGGCATACACTGCATACACGCACGGGCCATACGGTTCGCCTGTGATTGGCCCAGCGTACGCCGAGACTCGCGCTCTACAGCGAGTCGACCTCGACCTCGGGCTCGACATGGCTATTGGAAACAACCTCCTGGGGCGAGCACGGCGCCACGCGGGTCAGCGACGACGCAGGCGGAGCAACACGTGGTCGCCGAGGTCGCGCAAGAGGAGTTGTCGAGCAGCCCATCGCTCAAGCGGCTGCAATGCGTAGAAAAGTCGTTCGAAGCGGGCGACCAGGAACTCGAGATATGGCGGCGGCCATAACAGTGGCAGCGCTTCCGCGTGTTCTACGCGAAAATCAGCAGAGAACGCGCGCTCGATCTCGCGGCGCGAATAATACCAAGTGGTGACGTCCTTTGGCCCGTTGGCGTAGGCAGCGGCCTGCACGGGACCGCCCCAGCGCCTTGATGCTTCGCGCCATTGTCCGTGGAGTGCGAACCAGCCCACCTCGGCGGGGCACCAGCGGTTGATAACCGAGAGCACAAGCGTGCCGCCGGAGCGCACGAGTTCTGCGAGCCCCTCGGCGACCGGGCTAAGCTGCGGTTCGCAGTTGAGGGGGCCCAGGCTCGAATAGGCGCCGTCGAAAGAACCGTGACCGTAGGACATCGTGAGCTGCCTGACCGATTGTGCGCGGAGCAGGTGCGTGCCGAGCAGCCCGTCCGGGCAGGTTGCGCGCACCTTTGCCGCGGCACGCTCGAGCAATCGAGGCGAGACGTCGACGAGCGCCAATCGGCAGCCACGCTCGGAGGCTAGTCTGGTCGCCTCAGTGCCGGTGCCCGAACCGATCTCGATGAGCCGCGCACCCTGACCGAAAGCGCGGCAGAGCTGGTCGAAGAGACGGAAGCGGATGTGGGCGAGCACGCGGTTGCCCTTCTCGTCGGCGTCATAGCGCTCGGCAGCGGCGTCAAAACCTGCGGGCGGGGATTGAGGATTCACCGGAGGCGAAGGCTCACCACAATCGGGATCTCATCCCGACACGAAGAGAGCACACGCAGCGCTGGCAGGTGGCATCGCAGGCCACGTCGAGCCCGCGCCGGAACCGGACCATCTCGTCGTCGAGCAGCGTGCGCAGGCCCTTCTCCCGTAGGTTGCCGACCCGGGGCTGAAAGAAGCAGGGGCGCACCGCCCCGTCCGACTCTACCACCGCGCTGGCCCAGGGCGCGTTGCAATGGACCTCGGGGAAATGGCCGCGATTGTGGTACGCGCGGTAGTAGCGGGCCAGTTTGCGAAGGCGCTCGCCGCGCTCGGCCACTCGGCCCTCCCGGAAAGCGTTGGCGTGGCTGACCAAGGCCTTTTCGATCACCATCTCGAACTCGTTCGCCTCAGCGGGATCGAGCAAGAGGCCATGCGGGTTCGGCGCTGCGCCCGAGGCGCTTCGACCAAACGATTCCGAGGTGACGTCGGCAGCAAGAAACGAGATCTGTTCGAGGCCCATAGAGAAGGCCTTGTCGATCAGGTCGGGCAGCGCGCGGAAGTTACGCTGATGTAGAGTCGATCGTGCGCGGACCGGCAATCCGGGGCGCAGCTGCTTGAGACGCCGGACGCCGCGCTCAACGGCCTCGAGCCCGTCGACGCCGCGGACTCGTCTGTAGAGCTCTGCCGTGTGTCCATCGAGAGAGATGGTGACCGCCGAGAAGCGCTCGGCAACAGCCTGGGCATGTCTCTCCAGCGACAGTCCGCTCGTGAGCAGGTGCAAAACGATGCCCTGGCTGCGAAAGAGGTCGGCGAGTTCGAACACGTCGTCGCGCACCAAGGGCTCGCCTCCGGTAAAGACCACCAGCTTGGTCCTTAACGCCGGCAGCTCGCGGCAGAGAGCGCTCACTTCGTCACGCCGGAGATCGCTGGCGCCATCGGTGCGCCACCAGTCACAAGAGATACATCGCGAATTGCAGCGGGAGGTGGGGGCGTAGAGAAGAATAGGCAGGGCCCAGGTGCGATTGGTATGCACGTTGAGCTGGACCAGCGCGTTGCTCGCGAGACGCGACGGTTTCAGCGCGTCGACTCGGCGGCCGATCGCGCGCGTCGCCAGCTGCACGTGCCGCCGTGGGTCCATGGGTTTGAGTACTCCGCTTCACGCGCGCCGGCAACGGCGGCACTTCCGAGCCTCGAGGTCGCGAATGGCGTCCCTCTCGTGCATCCCCTCGCGTAGTCCGCTCGCTCGCCTCTGTCACTGCAGAACGCAGATCACCGAGCGTTGACAAACCAGGTCACGTGGAAGTCTTCGAGAAGACTACGGGTCACGCGACTGCTCTCGAGGGAAAAGCCGCTTTCCGCAAAAGTTCGCACCATTCGGTCGGGGCCGCAGTCTTCGGAGAAAAGGACGACCACACGCCCGTTGGTCGTGAGGTGTCGCGCGCAGCCGCTCGCAAAGCGGTGAACGGTCTCAAGGTTGCGGCCCGCGTTGTACGCCGCCTCGAACAAGGTCACTGGGTCGCGGGCATAAAACGGTAGATTGAAGCAGACGAGATCGAAGCGGCGACCCGATAGCGCGCTAAACAAATCGGACTCGAGGACTTCGATGTTCAATCCGTTGAGCGTGGAGTTTTCGCGCGCGAGAGCAACGGCACGCGGGTTCAGGTCACAAGCGGTCACGAGCGCACCGGCGGACGCTACTGCCAGCGCGACTGGCCCGGCGCCGGTGCCCATGTCCAGAATGTGAAGCCCGCGAAGCGGCCGCTCAAGCAGCTGTTCGGCAAGAATGCGCGACGAGGAAAAGTGGACGGGGTGAAATACGTCGGGGTCGGTGCGAAGCCTGTGGCCGAGAAGGCCCACTTCCGAGGGGCGCGCTATCCGCCCAAGCACGTAGGGCCGGCGCAGGCCGTTGAGAATCGGGCGCGCGATGCGCCTCCGTAGCACCGACATCGCGCGCTCGACTACCATGATGCAAGAGAGATCATGCCACAGGAGGCGCCGGCCGTGCCGCGGACACTATCGTCAGCGAGCGGACGTCAGGCGTTTCGCGGCCGTAGGGTGGCGTGCCGCCCCTTTCGATGCCAGCACCCCGTTGGCTTGCTATGTCCAAACGTTCCCTGGAAGCTCTTCCACTCTTACATCGCCTCTTGAGCCCCGCGATCGTTCATCGCGGCCTGGTCTTGTCCAGCCTCGTTCTCGTCGAACGCCTTCTCGTGCCCACCACGACGTGGGCGTTCTTCCAGCGGGACTCGCCTGCGAAAGTTGCGTTTGCCTTCGCTCTCGGCCTCATCTTTGCTGGTCGGACATTTGCGCAATATGCGTTCAAGGCCCGCACCGAAGCAGACCTCCTGGAACGCCTCGTTTCGCATCTCGTCGACGGAGACGTGCTGCGCGCAAACGTCTTCTCGGACGCGGACGCGCGCGCAGAACTCCCGCACGCGGTCTACCTTTCGACTCAGGTTGTGGCAGTGGATCTCCCATTGCTCGTGGCCGACGGGGTGGCCACCGCCCTGCTCACCATCCTGATTGTTTCGAGCGAGCCCGGACGATTGGCCGGTTTTGCGATCGCGACGACGTCGATCGCGGCTCTCGCTCTGATCGCGACGCGCCGGGCCATGCAAAGGGCGATCAATCGCGCGTGGGAGGCTCAGCAGCGCGTCTATGACTGCTTCGTGGATGCACTCGAAGGCAGGCTCGACGTGGTGGCGTCGGGTCGGCGCGGCGCGTTTCTGGCGGAGACGCACGCGCGCGCAGGCGCATGGGCCAAGGCGGGATCACGAGTCGCAGGAGAGGCACTCCTCTCCAACAAGCTGCCCCTATTGGTGATCGCGGCGCTGGCAGCGGCAGGGGCGGCAGTCTTGGGGCCAGGCTGGCGCGGCTCACTGG
>JALYHX010000733.1 GCA_030776305.1 Myxococcota bacterium | reverse complement strand
GATGTGCCGTGCGCCCAAATGTCTCCGACACGCCGGCATCGATCGTTACGATCGCCAAAGAGCGCATGCGGATGCGGCGTCGGGTCAGGCAGCGCTGGGGCCGCGGAAACAGCTACCGGCGTTTCTGTGACTAGGATCTCGCGACGCGCGCGGACTATCGAGGATTGTCTTGGGTCGGTGCTGCGGTGGGCTCGGGGGTAGGTCGGCGCTGTCCTCTTGCAATGTGGGTGCTCCCCCCTCCCCTGATATCGCTTCAGCGAGACAATCGTTTCCTTTGCGTCTTGCCTCCGAGTTAGTCTCATATTGGGGGCAGAGATTTTCGCACCGCCCGGGAGGCACCGAGGATGCAATTGCCGCCGCTTCGGCGCGGAGCACCCACGCAGAACGCCGAAGCCTTTACCTTCGACGCCAAGCTCGAGAACGAAGAGGCGGTGCTCGATGCAATTCTCGCGTCGATGGCGCGCGGCGCGTTGCCATCCGGAACATGGGAAAGGCTCCGCGCGGCAGCCCAGCGCGACGAGCGGATGAGCGAGCTCGCGTTTGCTTTCGAGAGCGCCTCACAGGCGAAGCGAATCAAAGCGCTCGTCCCGGCAGTCGCCACGGAGTTTCTCTTCCAGGCCGCGTGTTTCTTCGCTGACGGCTTCGGCGACGAGGTCGGAGCGGTCAGCTACCTCGAGCGCGCTCTAGGGCTGACGCCATCGCATGCATCGTCGTTCATCAAGATCGAACAGATTCTGCACAAAGCTCAGCAGCCAAGGAAGCTTGCCGAGGTGTGTGCGACTATCGCGCAGCACCGCGCACGCGGCGAGCAGCCGGCCCTTCTCCGGCGAGCGGCCGAGCTCTTTTTGGACGCCGGCGGGGCCGACGAAAAAGCGATCGAATTGCTTCACGTCGTGGCCCGGCTCGAGCCGCGGGATGAGCGAACGCGTGCTCAGCTCGAGGGCCTGTTCGTCAAAGCAAACCGCATGCGCGACGTGGCTCGACTCAACGAGCAAGCGCTCGCGGCCGAGCCGTCACCGGACGAGGCAACGCGGGAGAAACTGCTCGCTCGAGTCGTCGAAGTGTATGCAGACAAGCTCCACGAGCCCGAACGCGCGATGCCGTACGTCGAGGAGCTTTTGGCGATCGACCCCGCCAACGAACAGGCGCGCAGGGTGGCCCAGAAGCTGGTCGCCGTGAAGGGTCTTGCCGGTCGCGCCGCCGCGGCACTCGCCAATGCGCACGAGGCGACCGGCTCACCGCAAGACGTGGCGCGCTACATCGCAATCGAACTTGAAAACACGCGCGGGCCGAAGCGCGCCGCATCGCTCGCGCGGCTCGGAAGGCTTCGTGCAGAGCGCCTAGGAGACGACGCCGGCGCCTTCGAGGCCTTCGAGCAAGCGCTGGCGATCGACGCGGCTGACGACGACCTGAGGGCGAGGTACATGGCTCTCGCGGAGAAGCTGGAACGACACGACGACGTGGCGAAGACGCTCGGCCGCGTGCTGACGAGCGTCAAGAACCCGGCGGTCAGGGCACGAGTCGGAGCTCAGTTCGGCGAGACGCTTTGGCGTGGGGGTGATGCGAAGCGCGCGAAGTCGACGCTGATCGGTGTGCTTGGCTCGCCCGACGCGCCCGCCGATGCGCTCCTCATGGCTGCTCGTGCCCTCGCGCAGATCTACGAGGCCGACAAGGACGCACGCGCGCTGGTCGACGTGCTCGAACGGATCTCTGGCCTCGAGCCGGATGCCGAGAAGCGCCAGACTGTGGACGAACGACTCGCCGGGTTGGCCGCGATGTTGGGCGATAGGGCCCGCGCCATCGCGGCGAACGAACGCCTGTTGTCGACGAGCGCGCGCGCGGCTGCGCTCACGGCGCTCGCGCCCCTCTACGAAGCGGGTGGCGATCCGGAGAAGCACGCCCGGCTTCTCGAGGAGCAAGCGAAGGACACGGCCGATCCCGGGGAAGCCCGCGCCGGGATGATGCGCGCTGCGACGGTGCGGGCAAGAGCAGGCGGTGATGGATTGGCGGCGATAGCCTCGTGCCACGCGGTCATCCACCGCTTTGGGTCTGCGCGCGACGTCCTGGCGCTGCTCGTGCAGCTTCTCGAGGCGCAGCGACGATGGCCAGAGCTCGAGCGGGCGTTCGCCGAAGACGCGGCGCTTACCGAGGGAGCGGACCGCGCGCAGACACTGACCCGACTCGGGGCACTCCGAATGCAACGGTTGAACGACATCGGCGGTGCGATCGAGGCGTTTGGTGCGGCGCTTGCTTTCAACCCGGGCGACAAGACCGCGCGAATGATGCTGGAAAAGCTCATGGTGATCGGCGAGCACCGGCTCTCGGCGGCGCGTGTTCTCGAGCCCGTGTACAGGCGACACGGACCCGGCGCATCGCTGCTCAAAGCACTGGAACTGCGTGGTGCACTTGAGCCGGATGTCGACGATCGGCTGACCGCGTTGCGCGAGGTCGCGCATATGGCGGAGGGGGCGGATGGCGGGCGGGCCGGCCAAGCCATTGGTCGCGCGCTCGCCGAAGCGGTCGCGCACAACCGTTCGCTCGGAGAATGGCTTGCGCTGCTCGACGGGCCATCCGCCTCGGGCACGGATGCAAGGCAGCGCGCCGCTCTTCTCGCGACGGCGATCGGAGAGCGCGAAGTGACGACGGCCGAACTGAGCGCCCTGACCATACGCGCGGCAGAGGCACATGCGGTAGCGGGGGACATGCAAGCGGCGATCGGGCTATACCGGCGCGCGCTCGCCTTCGACCCGCACTCGACGGAGCTGCTTCTGCGCGTCGACGAGTTGCTTCGCGACCAGGGCAGCCCCAAGGAACGCATCGCGCTCTACCGTGCTGTGCTGGCGCGCGGGGACGTGGATGACAAGCGAACCCTGTTGCGCCGTATCGGCGCGATTGAGCAGCATGACCTCGGCGATGCGGCGGCAGCGATCGAGACCTATTGCGCGGCACTCGATGACGATGCTGACG
>JALYHX010000732.1 GCA_030776305.1 Myxococcota bacterium | reverse complement strand
GGGATGCACGCAGCCGGGGAAGACGTGATGTCTCCGTCGGCTACATGAGAAACACCCGTAAGGAACGTCCGCTCGATGACCGCCGAGGCCCCGTCCGCCATGGCGCCGTCGTGCACCGCGATGACCGGCAGCGTCCCCAAGTCCACTCCCTCGCTCGTGATCGGCGTCAATCGGCGGCCGTCCTCGTCAGTGAAGTAAATGGCCACCGAACGAGCGCCAACCAGTTGTACCAAGAGCTCTTTCACGTTCTTGACGACGGTGCCGGCGCGCAGACTCGCATGGAGCTGGAAGCTCGCGACATACAACGTCGCAAAGCTCTCGAGCTCGGACTCGATTTCCGTGAAACGGTTCGTCACCTGGCTCTTCATCTCTTCCTGCTGGTCGACCGTCGACAGCAGGCGGGACTTTTCGCGCTCGAGTTCGTCGATCTTCTTGAGGAGATCGCGGATGGCCCGGTCGCTCGCGAGCTGTGTCTTCAGCGATGCACTCTCTTCTTCGAGCTTGCCGACGAGCTCGTGCAGTCGCTGATTGTCGCGCATCAACTCGTCGGTGAGCTCGGCGCCGCGTCGGAAAAACGTCTGCAGGAACGCGTCGCGCTTCTCCTTCAACTCGCTGCCTAGACTCGGGCCTGGCTCGTCGCTGCGCGGCGAGCCGCCTCGAGCCTTCTTTTCGATCATGCCTTCGAGCGTATCACTCTTTGGCGATGCTCTTCGCGGCCGAGCTGCATCATCCACGACCCCAGCTCCCCCACAACCACACGCGGCGCGCGCCGAAGCGCAGCGACGTCGCGGCTGCCCGTCAAGAGCATAGCCGCACGCAGCTCGCTTTCTACAGCGTCCATCAACGCCATCGCACCTGGACGCCCTCCTTCCGACAGCGCCCGCAGAATCGGGCGGGCAATCCCGGCAGCACTCGCGCCCAAAGCGATCGCGCGAGCGACATCGAGCCCCGTTGCGATTCCGCCCGTTGCGACGATCGTATCGAACCCCATCGGAGCGAGCAGCGCGACGCAAGCGGCGGTGGGTACTCCCCAATCCCAGAATGCCTGCCCGAGTCCTCGTGCGCGGTCGTCCCCCGCCGCCTCTGCCCGCTTCGTCTCCACGCCCACCCACGAGGTCCCACCCGCACCCGATACGTCGACGTGGCGAACACCAACGTCACGCAAGCGCCGGCCTACCCCCGGGCCAATGCCGCACCCAGTCTCCTTGACGACCACGGGCACGCCGAGATCGCGCACGAGGCGCGCGATCGTTCCCAATCCCTGGGAAAAATCGCGATCGCCCCCCGGCTGCACGAGCTCCATCGCGGGGTTCAGGTGAATGCACACCGCGTCGGCACCCACTTCCTCGACGAGCAGTCGAAGCTCGCTGGTGGTCATCGATCGGGCTTGCACGACACCGACGTTGCCGAGGATCAGAGTGTTCGGCGCGAGCTCGCGGACTCGGTAAGTCGACCCGGTTCCCGGCCGGACGTGCATGGCGCGCTGGCTACCCAACCCGAAGCCGTAACCGCGCTCCTCGGCTATTGTAGCCAGTTCGCGGTTGATCTGGCCGGCTTCCTCGCTGCCCCCGGTCATCGAAGCAATGACCAGCGGCGCGCGAATCCTCTTACCGAGAAGGGTCACCGAGAGGTCGATGTCGGCCGTCGCGAGGTCGGGCAAGGCATCGTGCACGAGACGTACGCACTCGAGGAGCGTCGAGGCCTTTTGGAAGCCGACATCTTCCTTCGCGCAGAGGGCGAGGTGGTCGTTCTTGCGCTCGCCGATGTTCGTCATCGAGCGGATCGTACCTCAGATGGCGCCGCCCCGATTCGCTCCCTGCTGGACCGCCGACGCGCCAGATCCGGTGACCTGATTCTCCTCGTGGCAAGGGCCCTCGATGCCTTCAATGAAACGTGAAAGCATGCGGAGTTGCGTCATAATCGGCGGTGCCGCCCGGTTGACTGCGCGGGCGAGGGACCCTACGCTCGCCGGCGCGCAATGGGCACCATGTCCTCCATAGTGGGCGAGACCGGGGTGCGGCACATGCGCAGAGCATCCATATTCGACCAGTTTCTCGCGGAGGTGCGGGCGCAGGTCGACTCACGGCTGGCGTGGTGGCTCGAGGCTCGTGTGACGCAAGCGCGTGCACGCGGAACGGAAATCTCCGCGGTCGCGGACGCGGTCAGGCAGCTCGTCTTGCGCGGCGGAAAGCGGATGCGTGCGACCCTCCTGGCTGCCGCGTACGAAGGATGTCAGGGGGAAGGCGGGATCCAGGCGGTTGCTCCTGCCCTCGCTTCACTGGAGCTTCTTCAGGCTTACCTGCTGGCGCATGACGATTGGATGGATGGTGACGAGGTGCGCCGCGGCGGCCCGAGTGTTCCGGCCATGATGCGAGCGCATTTCGGGAAAAAACAAGCTGACGCAGCCAGTGTACTCGCAGGGGATCTGGCGGCCGGCTGGGCGCTCCAGTCGATGCTCGAGCTGGCCCTGGCACCGGCGCGAATCATCGCGGCGGTGCGGGAGCTCGGCCGGGTGGAAGAAGAGGTCGTGCACGGGCAGATCCTCGACGTCTGCGCAGGAGCTCTGGATGTTCATGACGTGGAGAAGGTCTATGCGCTCAAGACGGCGAGCTACACGGTGCGCAGTCCGATCGTCATAGGAGCTGTCCTCGCCGGAGCGGATGAAACCCAAGTGGCGGCGCTCGCGGCATTCGCCGGGCCGCTGGGAATCGCGTTCCAGCTGCGCGACGATATGCTCGGCATGTTCGGCGACGCCCACGCGATGGGCAAGCCGCTCGGCGGCGACTTGCGCGAAGGAAAACGCACGGCGCTCGTCATAGACGCGATGCGTGACCCTGGCGCGGCGGAGTTGCTGTCGCACGTGCTCGGGCGAGCAGATGCGAGCGCGGAAGAGATCGCTGCGGCCATTGCAAGCCTTGAGACCTCTGGCGCGCGCGCACGCATCGAGCAGCGAATCAAGACCCTCGTGAGCGAATCACGCGCGGCGCTCGATGGGGCGAATCTGACGGTGTACGGACTTACGCTACTCACGCAAGCGGTCGTAGTGCTGACCGAGAGGGATCGCTGAATGTTCACAGGTCAGCGCTCGGCCAAGGCAAAAGGCGGGACGGGTCGGGCTTGCGGCAAGGTGATCCTGCTGGGTGAGCACGCCGTCATTTATGGCATTCCGGCGATCGCTGTCGGGATCGACCGCGGCGTGCGCGCGCTTACGAAGCCCATCGAATCGGGACCGAGCCGGCTGCACGTGCGTGGGTGGAACATCGACGTCGATGAGAGTGAGGCCGATGTGGATCTGGCCCGAGCGCTGCGGGCGCTGCTCGAAGCCGTTCGCGCCGCCAACCCTTCGTCCACGGCGCTTCGGATCGACGTCGAAGCGGATCTGCCGCCTGGCGCGGGCCTGGGCTGCTCGGCCGCGATGGGAGTGGCCATCGCACGAGCGGTCGATCCGCATGGGTCCGACGACGCGGTGCAAGCACGCGCGATGGCTTGGGAGCGTGTCTTCCATGGCAACCCAAGCGGTGTGGACGCCGCCGTGGCGGCCAGCGGCGGATGCATCTTCTTCCGCAGGGGCGAGACCCTCGAACCCGTGCGTGTGGGCGCAAAGCTGCACCTTTGCGTTGGCAGCACCGGCACTGCATCGAGTACCCGGACGATGGTCGACGCCGTGGCGCGACTTCGCGCGAGCAGTCCGGACCTCGTCCGCGAGTCGTTCGAGGCTGTGCGCTCGTTGGTCCACACTGCGCGTATCGCGATCTCGACGGGCGATCGGGCCGGGCTGGGACGGCTGATGGACTTGAACCAGACGCTGCTCAGCGCGTTGTTCGTCTCCACGCCGGACATCAATCGGTTGTGTGCGGTAGCCCGGAAGGCCGGCGCCCTCGGCGCGAAGCTCACGGGCGCTGGCGGCGGCGGAAGCGTCGTCGCGCTCGTGCCTTCGTCCACGCTGGCGGACGCGGTCATCGCGGCTTGGCGGGCCGACGGATTCGACGGGTTCGCGACATCGGTCGATCAGGACGCGCGCGAACGGGCTCTGGAGAGCGAGTCGCTCCCGTGAGCGCCGCTGTGGCGTTGGCCCATCCGAACTTTGCGCTCAGCAAGTACTGGGGAAAACGCGACGGCTCGGGGAACTTCCCCGCCGTGCCCAGCCTTTCGGTCACCGTCGCTGGCCTTGCGACGCGCACGGAGGTCCGATTCGACAGCGCGCTCTCGGCCGATCGCGTGGTCATCGGCGGACGAGATGCGCCCGGCGCGGCTCGGGCCCGCGTCGTGGAGTTGCTGGACCGGGTTCGCTGCGCCTCGGGAGAGGCGCGCCGCGCCGAGGTCTTGTCGAACAATGACTTTCCGACGGCAAGCGGTCTCGCATCCAGCGCGTCGGGGTTCGCGGCGCTCGCTGTCGCTACAGTGCGCGCTGCAGGGCTCGATTGGGATTCGTCGCGGGTGAGTGACCTGGCGCGGCGCAGCTCGGGGAGCGCGGCGCGCAGTATCTTCGGCGGCTTCGTCGAGCTTCAGGCCGGCGCTGTCGGGGCGCGAGAGAGTGACGTCCTCGCCGCGCAGCCCATCGCCCCGGCGGATCACATGCCGCTCGTCGTCGTCGTCGCCGTCACAACCGACGAGTGCAAGCCCATTGCGTCGAGGGATGGCATGCGACAGACCATGGAGCGCAGTCCATACGCCCGGGCCTGGCTGGAGGAGGCCCCGAAGCTGCACGTTCGCCTGCGTGAGGCGCTCCTCGCCCGCGACTTCGCGGGGGTTGGCGAGCTTGCCGAGCGCAGCGCACTGGCCATGCACGCGAGCGCGATTGCCGCGGGGCTACTCTATTGGAATGCTGGCACTTTGGCCGCTCTGCAGACCGTACGCACTCTGCGGGATGGTGGCACTCGCGCATACGCAACGATCGATGCGGGCCCGCACGTCAAGGTGCTCGCGCGCCCCGAAGACGCCGAGCGAGTCCGCTCTTCACTCGAGGCAACGCGAGACGTTCTGCGCGCGACGGTGGCGCGTGTGGGCCAGGGCGCGCGGCTGGTGGATGTTGCGGAGGCCCGTTCGTGAGAGCCATCGCGCCAGGCAAGCTCTTGTTGACCGGCGCATACGCAGTGCTCGAGGGCGCGCCGGCGATTGTCGCGGCAATCGATCGGTACGCGGTTGCCGACGCATCACGCGCTGACCAACGACCATCGGCGGAGGTGCGTGCCGCCCTGGGCAACGAGCCAGCCCCGCATGCGGATGTGCGCGAGCTGCACGACGAGGCAGGACG
>JALYHX010000731.1 GCA_030776305.1 Myxococcota bacterium | reverse complement strand
CGACGGCAGTCGCGAGGGGCGACCTCTCGCAGAAGATCACGGTCGACGCGAAGGGCGAGATTCTGGAACTGAAGAACACCATCAACACGATGGTCGGCACGCTCAACTCGTTCGCAGCCGAGGTCACGCGGGTTGCCAAGGAGGTCGGGACCGAGGGGAAGCTCGGAGGCCAGGCCGACGTCAAGGGTGTCTATGGGACGTGGAAGGACCTCACCGACAACGTCAACGGACTCGCGGCGAACCTCACCGTTCAGCTACGCGACGTCTCCAAGGTCGCAACCGCGATCGCGAGTGGCGACTTGACGCAAAAGATCACCGTCGACGTCAAAGGAGAAATTCTTCAAATCAAAGACGTCATCAACAAGATGGTCGATCAGCTCAACTCCTTCGCCGCCGAGGTCACGCGCGTGGCGAAGGAAGTCGGTACCGAAGGAAAGCTCGGTGGCCAGGCCGAAGTGAAGGGTGTCTCCGGCACCTGGAAGGACCTGACGGACAACGTCAACATCATGGCCTCGAACCTCACGAAGCAGGTGCGCGGCATCGTGAAAGTTGTGACGGCCGTTGCCATGGGCGATCTAAGCCAGAAATTCGTTCTCGAGGCGCGGGGCGAGGTCGCAGCGCTCGCGGAGACGATCAACAACATGACCGACACGCTCCGCACGTTCGCGGACCAAGTCACCACCGTCGCCCGCGAAGTCGGCATCGAGGGCCAGCTCGGAGGTCAGGCCAACGTGCCCGGCGCGTCGGGCGTCTGGAAGGACCTCACCGACAACGTCAATGTAATGGCGTCCAACCTCACGAAACAGGTCCGCGGGATCGTCAAGGTGGTGACCGCGGTCGCCAATGGCGATTTGAAGCAGAAGTTCCTGCTCGAGGCGAAGGGAGAAGTCGCCGCGCTGGCCGAGACGATCAACAACATGACCGACACCCTGCGCACGTTCGCCGATCAGGTGACGACGGTCGCGCGTGAAGTCGGGTTTGAAGGCAAGCTCGGCGGCCAAGCGAACGTTCCGGGCGCTCGCGGCACGTGGCGCGACCTCACGGACAACGTCAACCAACTCGCCGGAAACCTGACGTCGCAGGTGCGCGCGATCGCCGAGGTGTCGACCGCGGTCGCCAAGGGAGATCTCACCCGATCCATCACCGTCGAAGCCCAAGGGGAAGTCGCCGCTCTGAAGGACAACATCAACCAGATGATCGGCAATCTGAAGGACACGACGCACAAGAATCAAGAGCAGGACTGGCTCAAGACGAACTTGGCGAAGTTCTCCGGAATGATGCAGGGGCAGCGAAGCATCGCCTCCGTTGCGCAGCTGATCGTCTCGGAGCTGACGCCGCTCGTCGATGCGCAGCACGGCGCGTTCTACATGATGGATGCCGAGCCAGAGCCGAGCCTGCACCTCATTGCGACATATGGTTTCGGAGGTCGCAAGAGCCTATCGAACTCTTACAAGCTCAAGGAGAACCTCATCGGGCAGTGCGCTTTCGAAAGAAAGCGCATCTTGCTGGCCGACGTTCCGGAGGGGTTCATCTACATCGCGACCGGGATGGGCGAGGCGTCGCCTCGGTCCGTCGTGGTCTTACCGGTACTCTTCGAAGGCGAAATCAAGGCAGTGATCGAGCTTGCCTCCTTCCGACCGTTCTCGTCGAACTACCTCACGTTCCTCGATCAGCTCATGGCAAGCGTGGGCGTCATCATCAACATGATCTCGTCGAGCATGCGGACGGAGGAGTTGCTCCAGCAGCTGAAGACCTCCAATGCGGAGCTCGAGGCACAGGCGACCGAGCTCAACGAAAAGGCCAAGCTTCTCGAGGTCAAGAACCAGGAAGTAGAGCTCGCGAGCCGTAGCTTGGAAGAGAAGGCAGAGCAGCTTCAACTCATCTCGAAGTACAAGTCGGAGTTCCTCGCGAACATGTCGCACGAGCTCCGTACACCGCTCAACAGCCTGCTCATCTTGTCGAAGACACTCGCCGAGAATCGCGGTGGAAATCTCACCGGCGAGCAGGTCAAGTTCGCGGAGACCGTGTACACGTCGGGCAGTGACCTTCTGCAACTGATCAACGAGATCCTCGACCTGTCCAAAGTCGAGGCAGGCAAGATGCCCATCGACCCGCGCACGTTCTCGCTCGAAGATGTGCGCGAATACCTCGAGCGGACGTTCCGCCATATCGCGGACCAGAAGGGGCTCTCCTTCGCGATCCGGATGGATGCGCGCGTTCCGTCGACGATGTTCAGTGATCCCACGCGCTTGCAGCAGATCCTCAAGAACCTCCTGTCGAACGCGTTCAAGTTCACGATCCGCGGAGGCGTCACGCTGCTCGTCGAGCATACGACGGACGATTCGAAGTCGATCCGCTTCTCCGTGCAGGATACGGGCATCGGGATTCCGCTCGACAAGCACAAGCTCATCTTCGAGGCATTCCAGCAGGCGGACGGGACGACGAGTCGCAAGTACGGAGGCACAGGCCTGGGGCTGACCATCAGCCGGGAGATGGCGCGATTGCTGGGTGGGGTGATCGAGGTAAAGAGCGCGCCTGGCCAGGGCAGCACCTTTATGCTGCAATTGCCGTCGAACTACGCCGGTGCCGAGGCCGTCGCGCGCGAGGACTCGCGGACCCACGACGCGGCGCCCGAGACGTACATTCCACCGCTACCGCGCGAAGCCAACTTTGGCGGTAGGAAGGTCCTGATCGTCGACGACGACGGGCGCAATGTGTTTGCAATCGCAAGCGTCCTCAAAGCACGTGACATGGCGGTCCTCCATGCCGAAAATGGCAAGATCGCGCTCGATTTGCTTCGAATCCACGGGGATGTCGATGCCGTCCTGATGGACACGATGATGCCAGAAATGGACGGACTCGACGCGACTCGCGCGATCCGGGATCTCGCGCAATTTCAGTCGCTGCCCATCATCTCTCTGACCGCCAAGGCCATGAAGGGCGATCGAGAGAAGGCGCTGGCGGCGGGAGCGTCGGAATACGTTACGAAGCCAGTGGACCCCGAGCGCCTGCTCGCGATCCTCCACTTCTGGATGAACCGACGAGCCGACGGGATCCGCGACGAGACCGAGAACTAGGCGATGAAGCTCAAAGCGCAGAGCGTCGAGCCGACTCCAGTGAGCGTCCTGGTCGTCGACGATACGCCCGGGAACCTAGTCGCCCTCCAAGCGGTGCTTCAGCCTCTCGACGTTCGCATCGTCGAGGCCCGTTCGGGCGCCGAAGCCATCGCGCTCGCGTCGCAGGAATCCTTTGCGGTGGTGTTGCTGGACGTCCAGATGCCGGAGATGGACGGGTTCGAGGTCGCGCGACGCTTGCGACGGACGGCGTCGGGCGAGGAGCTCCCCATCATCTTTCTGACCGCGATCCACGGCGACGAGCTCTTTGCGCGCAGGGGATACGCAACGGGCGCAGCCGATTACATGACGAAGCCCTTCGATCCAGACGTCCTACGCGCCCGGGTCAAGGCGTTCGTCGATCTTTTCCGGCAGCGCGAAAGGCTGCGTCTCCAGCAAGTCGGCGAGCGAACGCGTGAGCGCGACGACGCGCTCGAGAAGCTCGCTGAGTTGCTCGCCAGCGAACGAGCCGCCCGCCGTGAGGCGGAAATAGCGAACAACGCCAAAGACGAGTTTCTCTCGACCGTCTCGCACGAGCTTCGCACGCCGCTCAGCGCGATCCTCGGCTGGGCGACCATCGCGCGCCGCTATGGGCCCTCGCCCGAGATCGACCGAGCACTCGCCACCATCGAGCGCAATGCCCAGGCGCAGGTGCGGATCATCGAGGACATGCTGGACGTTGGCCGGATCATCAGCGGAAAACTCCGCCTCGAGATTTCGGCCGCATGGGTGGCTGAAGCGATCGAGGGAGCCATCGAAGCCGTCCGCCCCGCGGCTGACGCCAAGCAGGTGCAGCTCGACGTCGAGATCGAAGACAACGTGGGTGTCATCGCGGCCGACTCGGAGCGCTTGCAGCAGGTGGCATGGAATCTCCTCTCGAACGCGATCAAATTCACGCCGAAGGGCGGACATGTCTCGGTTTTCGCAGGGCGCGCCGAATCCACTCTGGTCATTCGGGTGAGCGACGACGGCGATGGGATAAGTCCCCAGTTTCTTCCGTATCTCTTCGAACCATTCCGACAAGCCGACGGATCGATCACACGACGCCACGGCGGAATCGGTCTGGGGCTCGCGATAGTCAAGCAATTGGTCCATGCGCACGGCGGTACGATCACCGCTTCCAGCGACGGAGAGGGAAAGGGCTCGACTTTCAAGATCGAGCTGCCGGTTCGTCCCCTGGCATCAGCGGCGGAGAGGCCTCCGCAAAGCCAACGTTCTCCAGTGCCGCCGACAGTCTCTCGCAACGTCCGATTGGACGGGGTGCGCGTGCTGATCGTCGACGACGAGGAGGACACGCGTGAGCTCATGGATCGCGTATTGACCGATCAGGGTGCCAGCGTCTCCAGCGTATCGTCTGCCAAAGAGGCGCTCCGCTTTTTCGAAGAGAGCCGCCCCCATGTGCTCTTGAGCGATATTGCGATGCCGGAAGTGGATGGCTACACGTTGATCCGTCGGATCCGCAGTATGTCGGTAGACCGCGGTGGGAAAACACCTGCGATTGCCATCACCGCCTATGCGCGCAGCGAGGATAGTCAGCGGGCGTTCAGCGCCGGATTTCAGGGGCATCTGGCCAAGCCCGTCGATCCTGAGCGGCTGACGGCGGCGGTCGCGAATCTGGCGGGCATTTCGGCCGAACCGGTCGACTGAAGACGTTCGCATTCGAAGACTCGTGGCGCGGCGCACGGTGACATGACCGCCTCCGTCGCGGCACCGGGCTCGTTACGAGCGCAGGGTTGCAACACTCGCGTTGAGCACGGCCGTGCGCAGGTCGTCGACATCGAAAGGTTTCTTCAGAACCGCGACCGCACCCAGTCGCCTGGCGACCGCCCGCACGGAGTCGTCCGCCATCGCTGTAATGACGATGACCGGCACGTTCCAAGTCGCGCGGCGAAGCGCGCCGAGCACGCCGAGGCCAGAGAGCTTTGGCATGAGGACGTCAGTCACGACGACGTCGGGCCGCAAGGTTGGGTCGTCAATCGCCGTCCTCAAGTGCTCGACCAGTTCGGCGCCATCGCGCGCCTCGACGACGTGATAACCGTCGGCCCGCAGCGATTCGGCGACAAGCGACCTCATGTCGTCGTCGTCGTCGGCGACGAGCGCAATCAGCGACCGGCGCTGGTTTTCGACCCTCGGAATCATGGCGAGGTGGGGCTCATGGGACCATTGGCTGCTGCACTTCATGGGCCACGGCTGCCGAGGCCAAATGTCACGCTGGGACTCAGAGCCGTTTTTGATCGCGCGACCGACGGAGAGTGCGCATGTTTCCGCTCGTGATCGCACGCGAGAGCTCACCGCTGGTCGTTCTCCTCGTGGAGGACGACCTCGAAGACGCTCGCAGCATCGTCACCCGGCTTCGCGGCGCGCCAGGCGCTGGATTCGAGGTCACGCACGTGCGAACGGTATCGGACGCGCTGACGCGTCTCGGCCGGCAACCGCCGGTCGACGCCGTTCTCCTCGATTTCGAACTGCCGGACTTCTCGGGCCTCGATGCCCTGGCGGCGGTGCGCGGGTGCGCGCCGCGCGTTGCCGTCCTCGTCCTCGCGAACAGCGACGACGACGTCGCGCTCCGCGCGCTCGCCGCGGGCGCGCAGGATTGTCTCCCGAAGTCAAAGACTGACGCCCCCACGCTGGTTCGGGCCATCGCGTTCGCGTGCGCGCGCGAGGAGGTACTTGCCAACGTCGCCCGCGCGCTCGATGGAGCAGTGCACGCAAACAACGCAAAGACCGAGTTTCTCGCGAACGTAAGCCACGAGATTCGCACACCGCTCAGCACGGTCCTCGGGACTGCAGAGCTGCTTGCGGAGACGAGCCTCATGCCCGAGCAGGCACGACAGGTCGAATCGCTGCAACGCGCCGGCGAGCATCTTCTCTCCTTGGTCGACGACGTGCTCGATCTTTCTCGGATCGAGGCAGGACGCCTCGCCCTCGAGGAAAGCGTCTTCGATCTTGCGCGACTCGTCGACGGTGCGGTTGACTTCCTTCGGCCCGCCGCGGAGCGCAAGGGGATCGAACTCGCCGTCCATTGGTCGCCTGGCCTGGGTAGGCTCTTCATGGGGGACGCTCGCCGGCTCCGACAGATTCTCGTGAACCTGCTCGCGAACGGCGTCAAGTTCACGAAGGCGGGGTTCGTCCGTGTCGATGTGACAGCGCTCCCCCTTGGCCCGCCCGGCGCCCTGCGGATTTCCGTCGCAGATACGGGCATCGGGATTCCAGCGGACAGAATCCACGCGATCTTCGGAAGCTTCGTCCAGGGCGACGCAAAGATCGCCCGCCAGTTCGGAGGGGCGGGTCTAGGACTGCACATCGTCAAACGCCTGGTCGACCTGATGGCGGGGCACGTCTCCGTCGAGAGCACACTTGGTGCAGGGAGCCGCTTTCAAGTCGACCTGATCATCCAACCAGCAGACCCTACGGCGGAGGCCCGCTTGCCCCCGGTGCCGCGGACACGCCCGCCAGCCGCGGTGGATCTCGGCGGTCTTCGTGTGCTCATGGTGGATGATTCCGAGGAGAGCCGTGCACTCGTAGACGCCTACCTCGCGGCGACGGGGGCGACGCTCGAGCTCGTCGAGGACGCGCCGACAGCGCTCGAGATCCTTTTGCACGAGTCGTTCGACATCGTTCTCATGGACTTGCACCTGCCTGAAATGGACGGCTTTGCCGCAATCGAGGAGCTGCGCCGCAGGGAGACCGGACGCAACGTGGCCCCGCTTCCAATCGTCGCTTTAAGCGCGGATGTCCTCCAGGACACCGTCGATCGGGCGCTGGCGAGGGGCTTCACGGAACATCTCGCCAAACCGATTCGAAAGGCTGATCTCCTTGCGCTTTTGGGCCGCTTTCGCAAAACTCGCGACAAGCGCGCCGTAGTCATTTCGGGAACTTCCCGGTTTCCCAATGTGGCAGCGCTGCTCCCCAAGTTTCTCAGCCATCGCGAGCGCGATGTGATCCTCATCCGCGAGGCTCTGGAGCAGGGCGACTTTGAACCGATCTCGAGGATTGGACACAATATGCGTGGCAACGGCGTCTCCTACGGCTTTCCCGAACTGAGCGCGATTGGACAGACGATCGAGGCAGCCGCGACGGCCAAGAATGGGCCCCGCGTCCATGATGAGCTGGCTCGGCTGAAGGCGTGCCTTCTTCAAATTCGAGCCGCCGCCGACGACGTCGCGGAAGGCGCTCCCAAATGAATCCCGAGCTAGACCTCACACGAGGAGTGAGTGATTCAACGCGCCGGGCCCGAGGTGTACATTCGTGGCGGCGGGCACACTTGCGGGCCACGCCGTGACTTCCGCGTGGTTGGCCCTGGCTCTGAACTTGCTTCGTTCTGCTCCGTGGTGGGCGTAGGTATGAATCCAAAGAGCTCGATCGCCCATCCCGTTTTGCGGCTCTTGTCGGCCTTACGTCGGATGCCTCGACACCCTGAGCCCGCCGCGAGCTCAACGGCTACCGGGCCGCGTAGCGACCGGACCCCATCCTCCAAGTCCTACACTCGAAGAACGCCTGCTGCGGACGCGGCAGGCCGGACAGTTTCGCCGAACGCGAAGACCATCCTCGTCGTCGAGGATGCAAAGGACACGCTGGAATTCTTCGTCGTTACTTTGTCGGACGCCGGCTATCGCGTACTCAGCGCTTCCTCCGTGCGCCAGGCTCTGCGTCTCCTTCGCGTAGAAAGGTCCGTGGACGCGATCCTCGCCGACTACAACCTCGGCGACGGCAGCGGCTCGGCGTTGATTCACCAGGCGAGGAACGAGGGCCTACTGGACCAATCGGGTACGCCGGCGCTCATCTGCACGGCATATCGTTATGTCGAATTGCCGCCGAACGTTGGCATCGTTCACAAACCGATCGGAGAGGCCGATTTGCTTCGCAAAATCGCATGCGCGTTGGAAGAAACGCGCGGATGAAGAGGCGTCCCCCGCGCGCAATGTGCAGCGGGCAGCCTACTTCACCT
>JALYHX010000730.1 GCA_030776305.1 Myxococcota bacterium | reverse complement strand
CCCGAGGCTCTGCGCAGACAGTCGAATGCGGCGAGCTGGGCGTGTCTTTCGCGCCCCAGAGCGGAGAATAGCAATGAGGATGTCGAATATCAGCTTCGGAAGGTTCGGGGGGCTCGCTGCGACGGTGGCGCTCGGCCTTGCACTCGGCGCGTCCGGGGCTTGCGGCACAACGCCAGGTTCTGATTGGTCAGACTCGGGCGCCACGCCTTCTGGAAGTAGTGGTGGAGCCGCGAGCGGCAGCGGTAGTGGCGGGCCCGGCACCGCCAACCCTCTCGGCGGAGACGGGGGCTCGGGGCCGTTCGCCTTCATCGATGCCACGGCGCCGATGCCGGACACGGGCAGCACGTCGTCGTCGTCGGGCGGTATGGTGGTCATTCCAACTGCGATCGGCAGGATCAACGCCCCCGACTGCGCGGGCGGCTGCACCTTTCCACCGGCGACTGCCACCCCTGCCGCATGTCCTTCCACGGCGCCCGCGATCACGCTCGTTTATCCGAACGACAACGTGCTCCTGCCGCCGAACTTGAACGTCATGTCCGTGCACTGGACGCCGTTCGGCCCCCCATTCTCGAGCTACTCCGTCGACTTCAGCAACTCTCCGAACACCGATTGGCACATCATCACCAAGTGTGCGAGTCAGACCGTCGACGCCCAGTCCGGCACCCCGTCGGGCGGTTGCGAGGTCGTGATCGATCCCGTCTCGTGGAGCAAAATGGTCGCGGCGAATCGCGACGGTGGCGCCATTACGATCACGGTGCGAGGTACGACCGACGGCATGTGCGCGACGCCGTCGTCCAATCAGCTCCACATGTCGATCGCCAAGGAGGATCTGCTCGGCACGTATTACTATTGGAAGTCGACGATCGCATCGACACAGAGATCGGGTGGAGTCGGCGGCCAGATCTGGAAAAAGACCTTCGGCGACCTCAGTGTCGCGGAGCAGGACGTCACCTCGCAAGCGATCAACGCGACGTGCAATGGCTGCCATGTGCTCTCGCGCGACGGCACGCGTATGGTGGTCTATTCGGACGACAACGACTCGGATGACGAGTACAGCGACATCGCGGGCTCGTATCTCGACATGACGACGAACCCGGCGACAGAGCTCCCCGGGGGGGTTACTCAAGGTGGACACCAAGGCGGAGGCCAGCCCGCAGGGTTCAGCACGATCGATCCGAACGTGACCGCCCTGACGACGCCTACGGCGCAAGGGTATTACATCACGTCCAACGGATATCCGTGCATGGGCGTTGGCGCCTGTGGGTCAGCCACCACCGGTTACACGACGGCGGTTCCACTCAACGGCTTCTCGGTCTGGAACGGCACGACGGGCGCGTTCATCAACGGCGTCAACATCAGCGCCGCCGGCACCCGTCCGACGATGCCCGACTGGTCGCCCGATGGGAAGACGATCGTCTACGTCGTGCCCCAAGGCGAATTCACTTGGCGCCAGGACGATGCCCATATCTACGGCGGGAGCCTGTGGACGATACCGTACTCTGGCACCGGTACGTTCGGGCCGACGCCGACGGAGATTCTGCACTCCAATGGCGAGAACAACTACTACCCGAGCTACTCGCCGGACGTCACGATGTCGGCGGGCCCGTCGTTCATCATCTTCAACCGCGTCGACAAAATGGGTGCGGGCGCCAATTGCGCCGGCGGCTTCTGTCTCGACGACAGCTTCTCGAATCCAGCGGCGCGGCTGATGCTGATGGCGGCAGCCGGCGGTCCACCCGGCGGACCGGCGATGCCCGTCGACCTGGAGAAGGCCAACGGCACCCCCCTCGTCGCCAAGCTTCCCTGGTCGAACTCGTACCCCCGCTGGGCGCCGTTCGTTCAGACGTATCACGGCAACCGGATTCTCTGGTTCACGTTCTCGTCGACACGCGACTACGGCGTTCGCGTCCTCAATCACAAGACGGGCATGTACCAATGCTACCCCTCGGATGCCGCGGAGACGCCGGGGGCGTCGCATGGCCAATCGTTCGCGCCACAATGCCAGGAGCCTCAGCTCTGGATGGCGCCGCTCTTCTTCTCCGAAGGGCAATCCCTCAACAAGGATCCATCGGGTCCCGCCTTCTGGATCCCCTATCAGGACATCAGTACGCACAACCATACCGCCCAGTGGACGCAGCAGCATCCACCGGTGGTCACCCCGCCGGGCGTCCCACCCCCCACTCCTTGCACTTGCCAGAGCGCGGTGTACGGCACATGCGGTGCCGCCAACGGCGGCTGTGATTGCTGCGCGGGTTCGGGGCTCGCGTGCACGGGAAGCAACATTTGCTTCGCGCCGCCGCACTAGGCTTGAGCTAAGCTCAAGAGACAGAGAACGATGTACCGGTACCGGACACGCCTTTTTGCCATCTCTTCGGTTCTCGCCGTCGCCGCGAGCTTCAGCTCCACCGCTCGCGCCGACAACGAGTTCGACGTGAGCGTGGCGAACGGGAAGGTCACCGTCACCGCGCATACGGGTTGGCACATCAACAAGGAATATCCCTGGAAGCTGGTCGTCGGCGAGGCCAAGCTCGACAAGACGAAGTTCAATTTGGCCGAGACGACAGCGACCGTCGCCGACGCGCCGAAGGGTTCTGGAACCATCAAAGGCGCGGTTTGTTCGGCCGACCAGTGCCACAGCTTCCAGAAGGACGTCACCATCCAGTAACGCGTTCACGCGATGGCAGCGCCGAAGGCATAAAGTAGGAGCGCCACCCCCCACGCGATCGTGCGCCGCCGCATCCCCGCTCGCCACCCCCACCAAGGGGCGAGCGGTGGAATGGCGACCGCGAGTAGAGCCCGCCACCGTGGGTGCAGGTGGGCCAAACCCGCGACCAGCGCCACATGGGCTGATGCAAAGGCGATCAGCACCAACGCAAGCGCGATCCCCATCGATTGTCACATCATCCTACTCGACCTCGATGACGCGGGGTTTGCACGAGTCGCATCCGTCGGGCGACACTGACCACGTGCGAACGACATCGGCTCTCCTCGGTGCCCTCTCGGCGGGGGCTCTCGCGGCGCTCGGGGTCAGCGTTCCCCTGGCTCGTGGCGACAGCCGACCGTCCACGATATCCGTCTCCGAGATCAAAGACGGTATGAAGGGGTATGGCCTCACCGTCTTCAAGGGGACGCAGCCCGAGCGATTCGATGTCGAGGTCATCGGGGTGCTTCACCACTTCCGCCCCGGCGAAGAGCTCATCGTCATCAAAACGCCGAACCCGCGACTCGATGTCGTCAAAACCGTGCGCGGGATGAGCGGGAGCCCAATCTATATCGACGGTCGACTCGCCGGCGCATACGCGTACAGCATGTCGTCGTTCGAGATTGAGCCTGTGGCGGGGGTCACGCCGATTGCCCTCATGCTGGCCGAGATGCGTCGCCCAATCCCGCCGGGCTTCTGGCCGCTCGAGCGGGCCGCTCCGCTCCCGGGGCTCAAGCGAACTCCGCAAACGTTCCGCCCGGCGCACACGTCGATCGAGACCTTTGACGGCCCGCCGGGATCGTATGATCTGGAGACACACGCTCGTCAGTTGGTAACGCGGCTGGGCATCGCTCCGGATCCGGCACGCTCGATGGCTCCCGCCGCCACACCGCTGATGATGGGCGGGGTGAGCGATAGGGCGGCGCGTGCCTTGCGTAAGCTCGTCGAGCCGCTCGGCCTCGACCCATTGCAAGGCGGGGGTGGATCGGACGTATCCGATCCGGACGCACCCACGCATTTCGTCAACGGAGGAGGCCTCGGCGTCGAACTCGCGCGCGGGGACGTGTCGATCATGGGCCTCGGAACGGCAACGTATGTCGACGGCGCTGGCAAAGTCGCGGGCTTCGGTCATCCGATGCTCAATGGTGGCGACAGCGCGATCCCGACATGCATCGGCCGTGTGCTTTGGGTCAACGCGAGTGCGCTTGCTTCCCACAAGGTTGGCGAATGCGCACGCCCGCTAGGGACGCTCGTGCAAGACCGCCAGACGGCGATCGTCCTCGACGAGAATTTGACGGCACCGACGATCCCGGTTGACATCGAGGTGGTGGGCGCGGTGGGAGCGCCCAAGACTCACTGGCACGCCGAGATCACGGATGACAGGTTCATGGGCCCTGGTCTGACGTCCGTCGTCCTTGGATCCGTCATCGAGGCCACCACCAGCGAGCGTCGCGATCTGACGTGGAAGCTGACGACGAATCTGGACATCACCGGCCACGGCACCGTCAGCCTCGAGGACGTCGGCGTCGCGTCGGGCGGGGGCCCCGACGAGGGAGAGTGGGCGCGATCGAAGTTCGTCAACACGGTGGGCGATGTCCTCAACAACCCGTGGGAGCACGCACGCATCGCCAAAGTCGAGGCGAGGTTCGAAGTCAAATACGCACACGACTTGTGGCGCTTGCGTGGCGTCGAGATGATCGATCCAGTCGTCGATGCGGGAACGAAGGCTAGGTTGCGATTGCACCTCGTGCCGCAAGATGGGCCCGAGGTGACGCGAGTCGTCGAGACCACGATGCCCGTGGAGCTCGCCGGCAAGGACGTCGAGATTGAGGTGGTCCCCGGATATGACGTCGTGCCCGAGCTCGCCTCGCCAGAGACGCTCGATCAGCTCCTGGTCAACGAGCCGCGGCAG
>JALYHX010000729.1 GCA_030776305.1 Myxococcota bacterium | reverse complement strand
CGCAACTCGTCGAGGCAAACGTTCGTCGCAATGCGGTAGAGCCATGGGCGGAGGTGGTTGGCCCGGCCGAGCGACTCCTTGGCTTGCCAAGCGCGCAGCAGCGTCCCTTGCACCGCGTCTTCGCCATCGTGCGACGACCCCAGCATGCGGTAGCAGTGCAATCGAATGGCGGGGGCGGAAAGGTTCGACCGACCGCAGGAATTCCTCTTGTTCGCTATGCGGCATGGGACCTCATGCTGGCCCGACCGTCGGCCAGCGCACGCCGCATGCTATCGCGCGCGAGCACCCGCGACAGCCAGGCGCGGACGCGCGCGTAGGGATCGATGTCGAGGCCCGTCGCGGAGCACGGGACGCGCCCGTTCGGGTTCAACTCGAGCAACGCCGGCATGCGATGTTCCCTTTGGTGAGGTCGATGGGAAGGAACTCGAGCTGGATGCCAACTTCGTATGCCACCGCCCGGACCAGCGACAGTTCGGGGAGAACACGAAGTCGTAAAGTTTCATCGGAGGGTGCTTCCTCGGGCTCAGCCGGCCGACGGGCCATGATTCCCTCGGTAAGACGTCGGAGGCTGGCGAAAATGTTCGCTCGCTCCGCGAAAAGGCGATGGCACGCGATTTCGCGCACTTACGCAAAATCGACATGACCCATGACGATTTTTGGGTCCGCGACGGCGAATCGCCAATCGAGCCCGGACTGCATCATGAGGGAAGAAAAAAAGGCACACCTGGCCGGAGCAATCCCGCTCCGTTCAGGATCACCACCCAAGGCGACGTGCGCCCTCGGAAAAGAGAGATAGTGTCATGTCGATCATCACGTCGAAATCGAACAAGGCAACAGCCTTGACGCGGGTGCAGGCACTCATTGCCGGCACTCAGAAGCACTTCCCGAACGGTTCGTTTACCCTCGGGAATACCGCGTACACGGCGGAGGCGTTGATCCAGGCCCTCAAAAGCCTGGAAAACGCCCTCGTCTCACTGAACACGGCGCACACGAGCGTCAAGGATGCGGGAATGGCGTTCACGGCGATACAAGCAAGTGTGGGCCCGCTGGTGCGGGATTACACGCGCTTCGTCGCCGCAGCGTTCAGCACCGCACCGCCGCAACTCGCTGACTTCGGTTTGCAGCCGCCCAAGGCCCGCAAGCCGCTGGCCAGCGACAAGCGCGCGGCAGCCACGGCGAAGATGAGGGCCACGCGTGCTGCGCGTGGGACGACGAGCAAGAAGAGGAAGCTCGCCGTCAAAGGCGATGTGACGGGAGTCGAGATCAAGCCCGTCACGAGCACCCCGGCAACTTCGCCGGTCGCACCGCCGGCAGCTTCGGGCGCGCCCATTACGGGTAGCACTTCGAAGTAGTGCGGGATTGGGGGGCGTTCTCGCCGCGCGCAAACGCGGAGGGGGCGCCCCCCTTTTTTTGCCTGTCGTGGACGAGGATCCTTTCCCTTTATGCTCTGATTCACCACACAGGAGGCAAGCTCCGCCCATGTTCTGGCCCCCTCTCATCGCAGTCCTCGCGATCCTCGCGGTCCTCGGGACCGATCGACTTGGTCGCCCCCTGACCGACGACGAGAAGAAGCGGTTCGGCGCGCTCCTGCGCGAGCACGACTGCCCGGGCGCCCGACTCGTCGCATTGCGATTCGCATACAACCTGACGCGTAGTCGCACGCGCGCCCAGGATCTGATGGGCCGAGTGGACCTGCGATTGGTGCGCCTCGGTTGGGATCCAAAGGAAGTAGCCCTGGTCCGCCGCCTCTGCCGTCTCGTATGGAGCGAGTGGTCCCACGCAGTCGACGAAACCGACGCTGCCCGAAGGGCCGCCGACGGATTCCTCGTCGAGATGAAGGCGACAGGCGAAATCGCCGTCCCCCCGATCGAGCAGCAAATCACGGACGAAGAGACGCGCCGCGAGACGCTCGCCAAGGGCCTGGCGCACCTCGAGAAGCTGCGTGCGTCGTTCGAAAAGGAGGGCGACGAGGTGAACCTTCTCTGGCTCGAGCACGCGCGCGATGGCGAGATGACCCCGCAGACGCTTGCGCAGCGCAGCGGCCGCGATGTGACCGAATTCTATGCCGCGGCCAAGCGCCGCAAGCGAGCGGTGCAGCGCTTGCTCGCCGAAGAGCGCGGCGTACCCTATGAGGAGGACGTGTGATGGCGAAGCGCAACCCTGAAGAAATTTGGCGCCAGCTCGTCGACGAAGCAGGCGATGACGAGATCGATCGCGCCGCGAGCGTGAGCGTCGCACAGGCCGAGAAGGACCTGGCGCAAGCCGGCTTCGACGTCGCCGCGGAGCGTGAGAAGGCGAACGTGATCCTGCGCGAGCTCGAGGCGGGATCGCGCATCTCCGGAAAATTCGCAGTGGCCGCCCCGCAGGGACCACCGCCAGCGCTTCCGGCACCCGTTTCGGCCGTGGAGTTGCCCATCGAAGCATCCCCGCCCGTACGCAAGCGTAGGGGCTTGCTGCTCGCGGCGGCGACGATCGCGGCAGTCGCCATTGCGGTCGTCGTGATTTTCCTCGTCAAGCGTCCTGACGTCGAAGCCAACCCGCCGGTATCGATCGCGAACGACCAGAAGCGAGCCATGGATCTCCGGCGCGACGCTGTGCACGCGTGCAACGAGCAGCAGTGGGTGCAATGCCAACAAGGCCTCGACGCGGCGAAAACGCTCGATCCCGCCGGCGACGAGAGCGCCGGTGTTCAGAACTTACGCCACACCATCGATGGCGCCATCGGGCCGCGGAATAGGCACGAGGTCCCCAAAGGACCGGACATGAAGTGACGGACCGCGCCGCGACCCCTGACCCCCACGGCCCGCGAACCTTCACCCCTCCGCCGTCGCCACCCTCTCCGCCTTTTGCGGAAAGACAGCAATACAAAGAACAATCAACCCCGCGAGTACGGCCGAAGCCGTATACCGGCTGAGCGCGAGCCCGCCACTCTCGTGCGGCTTGTCGAGCAGATCGCCCACCATGGCCCCGAGCGGCCGCGTGAGAATGAACGCTGCCCAGAAGAGTACGGTG
>JALYHX010000728.1 GCA_030776305.1 Myxococcota bacterium | reverse complement strand
CCGTCGCACACGCCGCTGCCACCTCCGGCGGCGGTGCATGCCGTGCCTGCGGCCGCGGACGTCATCTGGTCGGTGCACGTGGCGACGCCACCGGTGCACGCGGTGATCTTGCCCGCGTGACACGGGTTTGCGGCAGGCGGGCATGCCGCGCCGACCTTGCATGCCGTGCAGCCGCCGCCGTTGCAATTGAGACCCGTGCCGCACGAGACACCGTCGGCAACGTTTCCAGTCGCTCTGCACACGGCCGCGCCGGACGTGCAGTCGTAGCTTTTCTTGACGCACGGCATGAGCGCGTCGGCGCAGTCGCCTCCGGCGTTGCACGCGACGCACGCGCCCGTGCTGCTGCATACCTGCGAAGCGGCGCCGGCGGTGCCGCACGGTGTTCCTGGAGTGACGATCGTGGTGGGCTGGCACACGCGACCGGCATCGGTGCATGCCCAGGTCCCGTTTTGGCAATCGCTGACGGGGCATGCACCGCCGGCGGTGCACGGGATCAGCTGCGAAGACCCGCTGTCGCGCGAGCGGGTTTCGTCCATCGATGCATCCATGGATGGGTCCACGCCTGCATCCGCTGGAGCCGTCGCATCATTGCTGCCGCCACCGTCAATCGTCGCGTCGGCTCCGACGTCCGCTCCGGTGGTTGAGCCGGGGTCCTGGCAATGCGGACAGAGGAGGGGTGGAAGGGCCTCACGACCCCCGTCTCCCATGTCCGTGGCGTCCAAGGAGTTGACACTGAAGTCCGGGCCACCGCATCCGACGCCCAGAAAGGCCAGGATCGCGATGAGAACGATGAGGCAGCGTCCCCGAAGTATCGGAGCGATTCTGTTCATGACGTATGGCCTTCCCACGCCGACTCGACGACCGTCGGCTGCCAATGGCACGACTCGCGTGCCGGGTTCGCTTTGTACCTCCATCGGCCAAGCGCGCGCATTCGTTGCGTCCATCTTGTGTGCTCCCCGCGTCGCGCCAACGAATCCGGCGACGGCATGCCACGGCGACCCGAGCCATGGCAAGGCTTCGCCCTGGGCCTTGATAAGAGGCTCCCCCAAGCAAGCGGAGCGTGGCGTTGCATTTAATGACGAGCTTCTTACCGGGCGGGCGCCCGCTCGCACCGCCCCGATCGCAGAGCGTCAATGCCGCATAGGACGGGACTTCGGGCGTTGCGCTGGACCCTACGGACAGTCAGATTCAGAAGGCAATCTCGGCTTGGAGTTTGACGACGTCCTCGTCCGGCTTCTTGCCCGCGTACGGGCCGCCTTGGAGCACGTCGCTCCCCGCCACGAGCGGCGTGCCCCATGGCCACGTGCCCTTGAGGACCATCTTGTCGCCGTAGAAGTATCGAGAGTACTGAACGTAGATGTGTTCGCCCGAGAGGAAGTGTGATGAGAATACCGCACGCGGAAGCGTGAGGACGGCGTAGATGTACCCGGGGTGGTCCATGTCATAATTGACGATGTCACCTCGGATCATGAATCCAAGCCAGGTCAGAGGTTGGATCGTGACGTCCGCACCGTACTTGAATTGTTTGAGATTTTTTTGTGTAATCGTCGAACTCGCCGGCAAGTCCAGATTGGCATTCGTCAATAGCCAGAAGATGTTCAGCGTCATCTCGGGCATGAAACTTCCAGGCGCCCGGCCCAGGACACCGGAGAGGGTGTTCTCATAGAGGAGGCCGAAATTAAGCAGCGATCCGCTGCCGGTGGAGTCGCTCGTGCTGCCGGACCATGCCAGGTAATTCGTGGCGATACCCACGCCGCCCAGCGAATGCATGACCTCGGTCCCCGCGTTGGCGAGGGCCCAGCCATTGCGAACGCTGATAAAGGACCCGGATACCCACAATCGACCGGCGAAGGGTGCACTCAGACTCGCTTCGCCGCCGACGGTCGTCAGGTGCGCAGCCTGGACCACCGCATAGGACTTGTCACCCGGCGTGGATTGCTGAGTTAGATTGGGGTCGGCCGTCCACTGGGTGTTGTAATGAACTCCGATGTCGACGTACTTCCTGTAAGTGAGTTCGAAGTTGTCCCAGGTCAGCAGATCGAGGGCGGTTACGGCTCCGTAAAAGGGGGGTGCCCCATAGTTGAAGCTGCCGTCCCGGCCCGTTCCAAAACCGTGCACGCCAGTCAGCGTGAAATTGGGACCCAGGGGGATCGTGAAGTTCAGTTGTGCGCCGATTTGGCGAAAGCGCCCGAGCG
>JALYHX010000727.1 GCA_030776305.1 Myxococcota bacterium | reverse complement strand
CTCTGGGACGAGCCCCAATATCGTTGGAACGTGCGCGGCCAATGCGGCCGCCTGCCCGACCGGTTCCGCCCCACAAGGGTGTGGACAGGCCACGGATTGCCCGGGCCAAACATGCTGCGTCATGACGCCGACAGGTGGCGGTCCCTCCACCATCACGTGCCAAGCGACTTGCACCGGCGGCGCGCCCGCGTGCGGGGGCATGTCGGCGGATAACGTTGACTGCCCAGGCGACGGTACCGGCACTGGCTGGGCGTGTGTGCCCATCCCCGGCACACCCCAGGCGGTGGCCGGAAAGTGCGTCGCCGTCGATGCCGGGACAACCCCGGTTGACAGCGGTGTGACGCCGCCGGATACCGGAACCCCCGACACTGGCGTGGACGCCGGCGCGACTCCGGACACTGGAGCACCGCACGACGCGGCTGCCGACGGCGGCTGATTCACGCGTTTACTCACGAATATCGACGCGCCGGGGCACAGTCCCGGCGCGATCGGTGCTAAACCCGTCGCCCATGAAGCTACAGCTCTGGAGCGAAGCCTTCGACGCCAACGGTGCGATTCCTGCGCGCTTCACCGCGGACGGGGACAACGTGTCGCCGCCGCTTCGATGGTCGAACGTGCCGACGAAAGCGCGCGAGCTTGCGTTGGTGCTGGAGGATCTCGACGCCGGTGAGCCCCGACCGCTCGTGCACTGGATCGTCTGGCGCATTCCGCCGCGGCTCGATGGGCTCCCCGAGGCGATGGGGGCTCCTCAGGCGGCGAGCACACTGGGAGAGCCCCTCGAGGGGACCAATTCGTTGGATCACGCGGGGTACGATGGACCCGAGCCTCCGGACCAGCGTGAGCACCGTTACCGCTTTCGATTGCTCGCACTGGACACTCCGCTCTCGCCGCGCGGGGCAGCGGATTGCGAAGCGCTCGAGCGCGCGATGAATGGGCACGTGGTGGAGGAAGCGCAGCTCGTGGCGGTCTACGGGCGGAATCTTTAGTACCGCCAGGACCACCTACATGCCCGATGAGCTTCGCGGCAACCGGGTGCTGCGGATCGGGATAGCCCTAGGACCTTTCGCGTCCCGAAGCGACAACCATCACGATCCTTGTCGCATTACCAAGCGATACCAAGCGACGTGCTTCGGCATCGTTGTCGCTTTCCTTCACAGTCCATGTCGCCCTCCATCGCGATCCATGTCGCTTGTCTTCGCGAGGTGAAGCGACATGCTTCGCGATCCTTGTCGCCACGGCCAACGCGAGCTGTCGCCTCACCCCGCTTGCCTTGTCGCCTGGGTACGCGATCGAAAACGACAACCATCACGATGTATGTCGCCTCATTTTGCGATCCAAGGCGATAAACCTCGCGATCGATGTCGCCTCATGACGCGATCCCAGGCGACCAGGTATGCGATGCATGTCACCTCTCTCGCGAAGGGGGGTCGCCTACCCTCGGCGATCGTTGAGTCACCGTTCAGGGGGAGGGTTGCCGCGACGTGTGAGCCCCCATCCGAGGGGCTCTCAAGCTTCACGGGTACTTTGCTCGTTCGACACGGGACGCACATCGGGGGGTGGTCTGGATAGGGTCGCACAAAGCTCGACAGAGCAAAGGAGCCCACATGAAGGCCAGGACCCCAATTTGTCTCGCAGTTTTGGCAATCGCAATCCCCGCTTGTAGCTCCGCGGGAAGCGGGCCGTCCGCTGCAGACCAGGAGCCCACGACGGGCATTGCCCTCCAGAGTGTGACCGCGTCCCGGGACGTGCTCTACGGGCGATAAGATTTGTGGCGGGCATTGCGTATCGACCTCCGACCCAGTCTACGGGTGCGGAACAACGACCTGCGACGGCTCGTCTTGCCCGCCCAAGGGCACCGCAACGCTCGCGTGCAAGGGCGGGACATGTGTCACGGGTCGTGCGGCCCTGGCGACAAACTTTGTGCCTGCAAATGCGTCTCGATCGACGATCCGACCTACGGGTGCGGCGCTACGTCGTGCGACGCGACCATCTGTCCGGCGCCCGGAGCCGGCACGCTCGTCTGCCAGAGCGGCGCGTGCGTCGTCGGCGCGTGCGGCGCGGGCACAAAGAAGTGCAGCAGCCAGTGCGTTCCACTCGATGCCAACCACGGATGCGGCGACACGGCGGTGTGCACCGCGTGCGCGTCCAATCAAACATGCGTCGGCACACCCACGAGCGCGTGCGTGTGCGTTCCTGACAACGCGAGCGCGTGCGCAAATATGACGTGCAGGCACCGCGACCAACAACTGCGGGACGACGGTGTCTTGCGGCGCGTGCACGCAGCCGGACACGTGCGGCGGCGGCGGCACCAAGTGGTGCGGCAACAACCTGCAGGACGGTTGCGGCGGCGGCGTGACCTGCCAATGCCTTGCGCTGCCGCCGGACGACATGGTGACCGTCTGCGCCTCGGGCGCTTGCGCGACCCAATGCCCGGGTGAGCTCGTTCGACTGCGGCGACGGAACTAATGCTTGCGGCAGCTGGGACTTTGCCTCCGGAATCAGCAACTGGACGGTGGAGAGCGGGTTTCCGGGCAACGCATTTGCCGGCAGCATCACGACGACGAAAAACGCGTCCGGCACTCGCTGTGGGCTACGACAGCACTCCTCTGGGCACTGGCGCTTCTACAGCCAATTTGCTTATCGACAGCCCCCTCTTTTGCCAAAGTACGAATCTCACCGCGAACGGTTCCACTCTATCGCCCAAATCTATCTCTCGGGGCCCGCGCTGCCACCCAACTTGGGATCCTTGGGAGTCTTCGCCGGCCAAGCCAGGGGGCGGGGTCGTCACTCAGGTGGTGGGCCAGTGGATCTCGGTCGGCGGTCCGCTCAATACCCTCGCGTTTCCTAGCGTCACTCGTCAACGCCACGGGAGTCGGCGGCCTTCTACTCAACCCGCCCATCGGGCACCTTGGCGACAATCAGCCAGCGACCGTTGGTCTGACAATGACGGTGATCCGATCATGGTTCTGAGAGTTCGGCGCCGCGCCATGCTCGTCGCGGCGGCATCGTGTCCTTTCCCAATACGTGAGCCACGCGATTCAGGCCACGTTGCTCGTAGAATGTGAGCGACTAGGCATCATCCGGCCGAAGAGCTGCTCGCGCCGATCGCGCAAATGCCGCACGAAGTGGGTGAGGTGGCCACCGCCGGCCGGTAGCCCAGTCCGTGCGAGCGGAGTGATGACCGCCATGGTGGCACCCGGCTCGACCGCGGCCCTGTCGCACGTCGGGCGTCGGGTACACGCGGCCCATTTGGACTGCTTGTCAGCCGTCGTCCAGCGAGCTGCTTCCGCAGTTTCACGAGGTGCGTGTCGGCGGTCCTTAGGCCTCTACAACGCCCCGTCGTCCGGCAGACCCGTTGTGTCGAACGCCCAATAACGTCCGTGGTGCGACAGCAGCGTGACTGCACTCGCGTCCCGTTTGAACACGAGACGGCGAACGAACGGCTCCCCGCCCGCGTCGACCGGCAACTCGGAGGGCGCCTTGACGATGACGAGCGGAAACGCGCGCGCGTACTTGCATCGTGGATCGTAATCCTCGGCGCTGAATTCCCAGCCCCGCGCCGGCCATGCGGGCTGGGAGTTCGGCTTGAAGCGCACCGGTACGCTGAGGTAGCGCGCGAACGCGAACGCCCACCGTCCATGCTTGCGCGCGGCATAGTACGCCGCCAGGTGCGTCAGCGCCCCATTGCGGAAGGCAAGGGTGCCCGGGTCCCAGATGACCGCTGTCGCCGCGCGCGACGCTGGCAGGTCGTCGATGAGTCGCGAGGCGTCCCTCGTTTCCCAAGCAAAAAGCGCGCAGTGCAAAAGCGTATTTGCGCCGGCCCCGACTGCGATGCGCATCATCCACACCCGTGCACGAGCGGCCTTCGCGCTCTCGAGAAAGCGGGGCATCGCGAGAATCCCCCCGAGCATGGCCCACTGCGAAAGACGAGGGAAGATGAGGTGCGTTCCGACGAGCACCATGGGGGTAGCAAAGTAGGCGACCAACATGGCGATCAGCGGAAGGACGATGGGCGGAGTCCCCTCGCGCGCGCGATCCCAAACCCGTCGCCGCTTCCATGCGAGCATCGACGCCCATCCCATGATGGCCACAGCGGCCCAGAGAAAAATCTGGTCGGTTCCGTCGTGATAGAGGTCGGTCGAGAACGCTCCGAAAAAGACCACCTTCTCCCAAGGAGGCGGTGCGCTCCCCTCGATCGTCGGGTCGCGGTACATGTTCGGGTCCCATACGTACTGTCGCTGATAAACGGCGATGCAATAGACGCAGCCGAGAACGAGCGGTGCCACCGCGGCCGTTGCACACAGCGCAGCGCGGAGCGCGCGTCGCATCGGCGAAACCGACGGGGACGCGGCCCTCCAGGCCGCTTCGACGCCGATCGCCAATGCAAAAAGACACAAGATCAGCATCGCGAGTACGTGCGCAAATGCGCAGGCGAGGCCAAGCACT
>JALYHX010000726.1 GCA_030776305.1 Myxococcota bacterium | reverse complement strand
CATGCGCTGGGCCACATCCCCGGCGAGGGTGATGCAGCGGTCCTTGCCCGTGAGGTCGACCAGGACACGCAGTTCGACCGCGCTTGCATCTTGCACCTCGTCGACGAAGAGGTGTGCGAAGCGAATCGGCTTCGCCGATGAGTCGATGATGGGGCCTCGCAACACCTGCCAGCACCGAAAAAGAAGGGCACGATCTTCTGCATCGAGCGTCGGCGACTCACCATCGCGTTCGCCATCCGATCGTACGCGCGCCTGACGCAAGCACCAGTTGTGGACCTGATCGAGCTGGCCACTCCCGAATCCGGGTTCGCCCGAGAATGTGTCCGCGAGCGATTCGCGGGATGTGAGCAGTTCATCCCAGACCCCCGAGACCGAGCGGGTCACGGCACGTTCGCGCGCGACGATTTGTTCGAGTGCGCTGCGCGTGACTTGCGGAAGAGTCGACGCTTCCCCTACCCCGCTGAGCTGCCGCTTGCCTGCGACCCAGTGCGTGAGCATCGTCAAACGCAGGTCCGGCGGCGTCCGGCTCCCCTCGCTGTTTTGTGTGGCCTCCCATGCGAGCGCGACCCCGTCACTCTGGGGCCATTTCGCCATTGAAGCCCGTATACGCGCATCGACCTCGCTGTCGATGAGCGCGACGCGGCGGTCGATGCCCCGCAGGATCGCCGGATGCGCCTTTGCCTTCGACACCACCGATGGAGTCTCTTCGCTGATGGCGGTGGGCATCTTCGGGAACATGTGTGACATGAGGCGCGTCGCGAACCGACTGAACGTCGAAACGGGTACGCCTTCGACGCCAAGCGACGGAAGGACGCGCGCAACATAGTGGACCAGGGCTTCGTTGGGCACGATGACCAACATGTTGTCCGGGCGAAAGCGCTGCGGCTCTTTGAAAGCGAGGTAGGCGACCCGGTGCATCCCGACCGTCGTTTTGCCGCTCCCGGCGCTCCCCTGGACCGCCACCAGCCCGACGCCATCTTGTGCGATGAGGTCGAATTGTCGCGGATCGAGCAGCGCGGCAATGGCGGGCAAGTCCTTGTTTCGCCGAAGCTCGCCGTCGACGCCGATTCCAAGGCGAGCGTCATGCCTTGCGTCCCATTTCTTCTCTGTCTCGAGTCGCGCACGACGCGCGGCCACCCGTTTCCACCGGTCGTCCGCGCCGCGCACGAACGTGCCTTGGGTGGCCGTGACGCGCACAAGTTGTCCGGCGACAATCGTTACACCGCGACGCGCGGCGACGACCCCTTCGACCATTCGACTGCCGAGTTCCTCCTCGTAGTCGTCTCCTTCCGCGTAACGATAATAGATGCGACTGACAGGGGCGTGGCGCCAGTCCACGATACGAATCCCCGCTTCAGAGTCGACGTACGAACGCGAACCGATGAGGACATCGCGTCGGCGCTTACTCGGTGTGCCTGGCCGCCGCTCGTTGGGCGGAACCGCCTCCTCGAGGCGTAGGTGGCCGAAGTATGGGTTCGTCCGATCAATCGAGCCGCCAATGCTGCGTCCACGCTGCGCGCGCAGAGCCCCAAGATGGTGCATTTGTTCGAAGAGCGACGGCAGGTCCTCGGGCTTGGCTACGGCAACGTCGTCTCGCAACTCGAGGAGACGTGTCTCGTCCGTCGCTCGGCCTCGCGCCGCGGAAAGGTCTGCCCCGGTGCTCGCTTCGAGGGCGCGCAGCACCGTGGACAGTAACTTCATCTCCTCGTTGACGATGCGGGTCGCCTCAGGATCGTCTTCCAAGCCGGCGACGATTTCGAGGCTGGGCGAAATGGGGCGAGTCGAGGGCGTCACGATGAAAGGATCTATCTGCGGCCGCGCGCAGCGGTGCGCAAGCCCTGGCACCGAAAAACGGTCACCCGCGTCGCAGCGGGACTCTTCATCCGCATCGCCGCATTTCTCGCTAGAGAATGAAATGGTCTCCGAGGGCACACACGGTCAGGTTCAAGCCGCGAAGTCGGGCGCACTCCCGCTCGACTTTGGCCTGAAACCGCGGCTTGATGTGATAGAGCAGCGTAGGCAAATCCTCGGCTTTTGGGAGCTTTCTCAGATCTCGCGCCAAAGTTTCGGGCGTGTGGTGTCCGCTCAGGCGAGCAAGACGCGCCTCATCATTCGGAAAGCTTACCTCCATGAGCAGCGCCTTGAGGCCCTCGGTTGCGCTCAAGACTTGCCAGAGGCGATCCGTCGGCCCCGTATCGCCACTGTACGCGAGCGTCCGGTTGTCCCGTCGAACCGTGAACGCCGAGCAATCGACCGTATGATTGACGGGAATCGCTTTTACCTCGTAGCCGGCGACCGTCACGGCTTTTTCCAGCCCGAGTTCGAGGTAACGAACCGCCGGATGCGCCGGGCTCGGAAGCCTCGAGAAATCTGGCCAGAGAACGCCGTTGAAAAAGTGCCTCTTGAGCGCTCTGATCGTGTCTTTCGTTGCAGCGATCACGAGCGGCGCCGTGCCGCTCTGACTGCGGTTGTCCGTGATCGTCGCGAGGTCGCGGATGTGATCCATGTGCGCATGGCTGACGAGCACGGCCTCCAGCGCAGCCTGCGCCTTCAGGTCCATCTCGCTCGTGAGCGATCCGGCGTCAATCGCGAGGCGTTCGTCGATGACGAACGCGCTCGTACGATGCTTCGGCGTTTCTCCACCGTGACAGCCGATCACACGGAGATCCACGCGCCTCTCGAAGTCTAGGCGCGCGGGATCGCCTCGTCAAAGGCGCAAGGCGCGATGAGTGCAGGTAACGGCCGAACCCAGCATCGCGGATTCGGCCCTCCCCGGTCTCTGGCCGCGCTCTCAGTCCATATCGAAGTCGTCCATGCCCCCGCCCATTCCACCCATGCCGCCCATACCCCCCATACCGCCTCCGCCGCCGGCACCGCCACCCGGCGCCGCCTTCGGCTTCCTGGGTCTTTCGGCAATGGCCGCTTCGGTCGTCAGCATCATCCCGGCAACGCTTGCCGCGTGTTCGAGAGACATGCGGACCACTTTCGCCGGGTCGATGACCCCCGCTTTGAGCAAGTCCTCGTACTGCTCGCTCGTCGCATTGAACCCGAAGGAGCCTTTCCCCGCGCGCACTTTCTCGACGACGACCGCCCCCTCGTGGCCTGCGTTCTTTGCGATCTGGCGAAGCGGCTCCTCGAGTGCACGCTTGACCAAACGCACCCCCGACCCCTCGTCACCGTCGAGCTTGAGCCCGTCGAGCGAGGCCGCTGCGCGAAGCAGAGCCACCCCTCCGCCTGCCACAATCCCCTCCTCGACTGCAGCGCGCGTCGCGTGAAGCGCGTCCTCGACGCGGGCCTTCTTCTCTTTCATTTCTGTTTCGGTGTGGGCACCTACTTTGACGACGGCGACACCCCCGGCGAGCTTCGCAAGACGCTCCTGGAGCTTTTCCTTGTCGTAGTCGTTGGTCGCCTTGTCGATTTCCTTGCGGATGCTGTCGACGCGCCCCTTGATTTGCTTCGGCTCGCCCGCTCCGTCGATGATCGTCGTGTTGTCCTTGTCGATCTTGACGCGCTTTGCACGTCCGAGGTCGCTCAGCTGGATGTTCTCGATCTTCACGCCGAGGTCCTCGCTGACGACTTGACCGCCCGTGAGCAACGCGATGTCTTTGAGCTGATCCTTGCGACGGTCCCCGTAGCCCGGCGCCTTGACCGCGCACACCTTCAACAGACCGCGCAACTTGTTGACGACCAACGTCGCCAGCGCTTCGCCCTCCACGTCCTCCGCGATGACCAAGAGCGGCCGTCCGTCTTTGGCCACCTGCTCGAGCAGGGGCAGAAGGTCGTGCAGACCAGAAATCTTCTTTTCGCTGATGAGGATCAGCGCATCCTCGAGCTCGGCGAGCATCTTCTCGGGATTGGTCACGAAATACGGTGACATATAGCCGCGGTCGAACTGCATTCCCTCGACGACGTCGAGTTGGGAGTCCGTGCCCTTGGCCTCTTCGACCGTGATCACGCCTTCCTTGCCGACCTTCTCCATTGCGTCGGCGAGCATGTTGCCAATTGTCGCGTCGCCGTTGGCGCTGATGGTTCCGACTTGGGCAATGGTCGCCTTCTCCTTGGTCGGCGTCGCGAGCTTCTTCACTTCTCCGACGACACGCTCGACCGCGGCTTCGATCCCGCGCTTGAGGCCCATCGGGTTCGCTCCCGCCTCGACGAGCTTCAGGCCCTCGACGAAGATTGCTTGCGCGAGAACCGTCGCGGTGGTCGTTCCATCCCCGGCCTTGTCGCTCGTCCGCGACGCGACCTCGCGCACCATCTGCGCGCCCATGTTCTCCAACTTTCCATGCAGCTCGATCTCTTTGGCTACTGTAACGCCGTCCTTCGTGATGACGGGCGAACCGTAGCTCTTCTCCAGGACGACATTGCGTCCTCTGGGACCGAGCGTGACTTTGACGGCGTTCGCGAGCTGGTTTACCCCGTCGAGAATCGCGTGACGGGCAGCGCGGTGGTAGGCGATTTGCTTGGCAGCCATGGCTATTCTGTTCTCCTTTACGAGCCTTACGAGCTCAACACGGCGAGGATTTCGTCCTCACTCAAGATGACGTGCTCGACGTCGTCGAGCTTTACTTCGGTCCCGGCGTACTTGCCGATGAGGACCCGATCGCCCTCTTTGACCGTGAGGGGACGGACCTTTCCGTTCTTCTGGACCTTGCCGTTGCCCACAGCGACGACCTTGCCTTCGATCGGCTTTTCTTTCGCCGTGTCGGGGATGATGATCCCGCCCTTGGTCTTCTGTTCGTTCTCCATACGCTTGATCACGACTCGATCAGCAAGTGGGCGTATTTTCATGGTAAAGAGCCTCCGTTGGTTCCGTGAAGCGCCGGGAGGACCCGGAGCGGAGCGATGTTTGGCACTCACATGAGGCGAGCGCCAGCGGCCCGGAAGCTAAGCGCTTCTGGGCCCGGGTCAAGGCCCGTGCATCCCAAGACGCCGACTCGTCGGGCGGCGCGACCTCTGCTTGACAACCATTCCTTCGCGAATAGTGTTCGCGCTGCCGCGCGCCGGCGGCCCGAAAGCCCTTGGTGAGCGTATGGTTTCTTCAGTCACATCGCAGCCTTGGGGGATCGTCTAACGGCAGGACAGCGGATTCTGGCTCCGCTTATCAAGGTTCGAATCCTTGTCCCCCAGCTCCCCTCCCCCGTGCGGTCCAGAGCCGGGCCCCTTTGACTGAGTGAAACGAGAAATCCGACCCGCACGCCGCGACGGCAAGCCGCGTCCAACGTCCGGGTCTCCATTAACGAGCGAGACCTCAGGCCCCATCGTCTAGCGGTTAGGACACCGGCCTCTCACGTCGGTAAC
>JALYHX010000725.1 GCA_030776305.1 Myxococcota bacterium | reverse complement strand
GGATTCAGCCGGCTGATCGTCGCCGCGATTGCAATTGCGGTCGGCTGGGGGCTGGTCGTACGGCAAGCCTTTGCGCTCACCGAGGCGCCGGAGGTGGCGCGCGCGATCGAGCTAGGCGCCCCACTTGGACGCGTGGGCCTGGCGTTGGCGAGGCGCGCAACGGATCGCGACGGCGATGGCGCGTCATTTCTCTTCGGTGGCGGCGATTGCGACGACTCCAATCCGAACCGTTCGCCAACGGCGGTCGACATCCCCGGCAACGGGATCGACGAGGATTGCTCCGGCGCAGACCGTCCACTGCCACGCGCGCCACCCTCCGTGCCGCGCGCGGCCCGCCCCGCGCCGTCGCCGAATCTCAACCTCGTCCTCATCACGGTGGACACCCTTCGAATCGATCTTGGGTTCATGGGCTACTCGCGGCCCGTTTCACCCAACCTCGACGCGCTCGCCGCCCACTCCACGGTCTTCGAGCGGGCATATTCGATGGCCTCGTATACTGGAAAGAGCGTCGGGCCGACATTGATCGGCAAATATCCCAGTGAATGCATCCGCGATGGCGGGCACTTCAACGTATACGGTCCCGCGAACGTCTTTCTCACCGAACGATTGCTCAACGCGGGCTTTCACACGATGGGCGCGGCATCACATTGGTACTTCAAGCCAAGATACGGACTCGCACAGGGAATGGATGTGTGGGACCTGTCTGCGCTGGCCTCCGACGCCGAGGGGGACGCGGACTCGTCGGTCACGAGCCAAGCGGTGACGGATGCCGCCATCGGCCTTCTCTCGGATCCGGTCAATGTCGACAAGCGCTTCTTTCTCTGGCTGCACTATTTCGACCCGCACGCGCCGTACGTCGCGCACCCGGAAGCGCCCGACTTCCGATCAGGAGCCAAGAGCTGGGGAAAACCGCTTTACGACGGTGAGGTCTGGTACACGGATCACCATATTGGCAGATTGCTGGATTTCATTTCGTCGCAACCGTGGGGTCCGAAGACCGCCATCGTCGTCACGAGTGACCATGGCGAAGCGTTCGACGAGCACGGCATGAATTGGCACGGCGTCGATCTATGGGAGCCGCTCGTGCGCGTCCCGCTCGTCGTGCACGTTCCGGGCGCAAAGGCGAATCGAGTGTCAGTGAAGCGAAGTCTGATCGATCTGGTACCGACGGTGCTGGATCTGATGGGGGTGCCGCAGCCGTCACCAGGCGAGCTTTCTGGCGAGAGCTGCGCCGCCGAGATCGTGTCGCCGGGCAGGGCACCGCTCGTGGAGCGTGACGTATACATCGACATGCCGGCAGGGCCGCGAGTGTCACAGCACCGGGCCTTCATTCGCGGCCCGACCCCCGGGATGAAATTGATGCACGAGGGCGGACCCGTGTATCTGCTGTTCGACCTTGGGGGCGATCCTGTTGAACTCAACGATCTGTCCCGCGCACGCGGGATCCTGGGTCCGATGATTGATGCGTACCAGGAGAAGCTGGCGACGCTGCACGAGGTACGTGCTGTCGATACGCTTTAGGACCCTCTTCATGTCGGCCGCGGTGAAATCTCACCTGTGGCTTGGCTCGGCGGCATCCATTCGAGCAGCGTCGCGAAGTCTTGGCTGCGCGGATCGCGCAGGTAGCCGACGAGGACGCCTCGCACGACGAAGCCGGCATTGATTTGCGAACCGAGCACACGGTCACGCAACTCACCGCGAAGCACGCGCGCGATGTACTCTTGCGGCGTCAGTGTCGCGGCGTGCTCGTGGTATCCCCAGAGGCGACCGCCGGCGACGACTCGCCGTAGGCCAAGGCGGACGCAAAGGTCGCATAGCGCAGCGTAGAGCGTTTGGCTCACGCCCTTGCCCCATGCGGTGGGGTCGACATAAATGTCGGCCAAATACAGTGTGTCTCCTCCGGGATCGTGGCCGGCGAACGTGCCGTCCTCGGTGATGCCCAGCCACGTATGCGCGTCGAGAGGATCTCGCGCGCGCGACACGATGAACGTGGAAATGGCGCCCATCGGCACCCCGTTCACGTCCGCGACGAGCTGCCCCTGGGGAAAGCGAGCGATGTGCGAACGAAGCTGTCCCTCGTTCCAAACGACGTTCTCTTCGACGAGCTCTGGATACGCCGCATGGTTCATGACGACGAGGTGAGGGACGTCCGCAAGGGTGGCGGCGCGGACGACCACGGTGGGCTTCGCAAGAGCGATCATTGTGCTCGAGAGCGTCGCCACGAAACGGCCGCGCGCAAGTTGCTGGCGTGGCGTCACCTCGAATTCACCGGGGCGCGTCGACGTTGCCATGCCAACCCTCGTTCGCCGGGTCATCCTTGGGTGGTGGGTCCGTGCAGTTTGCGTCCGGGCATGTACGCTGGGTCACGAAATGAGCGAGTCTTCACCCAAGCAGCCCGGCCTTCCCGCAATCGACGTCAAGGAGTACGGCGGCAAGCGCGAAGGGGAGCGGCTATCGATGGACCGACGGCTCTTCATGCAGCTCTTGGTCTTCGACGTCTCGCCCGCGGGGCGTGGAGCCGACGACGTCGCGGGCGAGGTCGCGCGTCTGCTCGCGCAGCGTCGCGTCGCGGGGGTCGTCTACGCCGACGCGGCGTCGCCGCGTGGAGTTGGCCTTCTCACGTGGAGCGAGGACCCTGCCCATTTCGTCGGCGCCGTTCGCCCGCTCTTCGCTCACGATGTGCTCGCTTCGGTCGTTCTTCGCGATTCGTTCACGATGCTGGGCCGCACGTACGCGACCGGCCACGAACCGGATCTCGAGCACGCACTGCTGCGACGCGCGGTCGATAACGTGACGAATGAGGGATACCGCTGGCACGTTTGGTATCCCTTGCGCCGCACACCGGCGTTCGCGCGTCTCGAACCTCACGAGCAATCGCAAATCCTGCGCGAACACGCCCAAATCGGGATGGCGTACGGCGCGCAAGAGCTCGCGCACGATATTCGCCTGGCTTGCTATGCCTTGGACGCAGCCGACAACGAGTTCGTCATCGGTCTCGTTGGCCGCGATTTGCATCCGCTCTCGCATCTCGTGCAGGCGATGAGAAAGACGAGACAAACGAGCGAGTTCATCGCAAAGATGGGACCGTTTTTCGTCGGTCACGTCCTTCATCGCGTCAGCGCGTGAAGCTCTGATTCGGCGTCTTGCCTCGGATGCGCTGGCAAGAAGATGTCGCGTCACGTCATGTGGCGGATGCACTTCTCTCCCCCACCATGGCCAATACTGGGATATGGTCGCCGCGATCACTCGCGGTCAGGGAGACAATCATGCAGAAATTGTGGCCAATGCGTCGATGGCTTCGGATGGCGGCGGTCTCGGGCACGGCACTCCTGATGACCGCTGCGGGTTGTGGTGGGGGCGACAACGCGGCAATCGACAGCGGGTCCGATGATGGTTCATCATCGTCCGGCGGCTCGTCTTCAGGCTCGTCGTCAGGGCGCTCGTCGTCTTCGAGCGGCTCGTCGTCCGGCGCCTCGTCATCTGGCGGCAGCGGCAGCGGAAGCGGCGGCGTGATCGACAGCGGAGCCGATTCCATGATGCCGGGTGATTCCGCCATTCATGGCGATTCGACCATGGGGGGTGACTCGAACATGGGTGGAGATTCCACCATGAGCGGCGACTCGAACATGGCGGTCGATTCCGCCATGGATGGTGATTCTACCATGAGCGGCGACGCGAACATGATGGGCGACGCGATGGGCGGAGACTCGGGGCACGATGCCGCGGACTCGATGAGCCCGGATGCCGCCGACGCGGGGGCGAACGACGCAGGCGGGGACGGGTCCGATGGGAGTCTGCGCTGCACCGGCAACAATAGCGCGTGCAACGAAACGGGGACTTCAGGTCTTTGCAAGGCTGGTGTTTGCTCCGATTGTGTCGGCCCCGCGGACGATGCTCACTGCACGACCGCCTATGGAAGCACCTCGCGGCCCTATCTTTGTCTTGGCGGCGCGTGCATTCCCGGCGACTGCCGAATCAGCTCCGACTGCAACGGCAACCCGAGCGGCGGGCTGTGCGGAGTCTCGACGCCCAATGTTTGTGGCAAATGCACAAGTGATCAGCAGTGCGCGGGCAATTCTGGCGGCCCGGTGTGTGACACCGCGAGCGGGCAGTGCGTCGCGGGGACCTGTCCAATCGACGCGGGCGTCGCTCTTGGGGGCGTACCTGGAACCTGTTCCGCCAACGCCTCCGATATTTGTTGCACAGGAACGTGCCAACCCGCTCCCGCGAGCCACGCGTGCTGCCCAGGGATCAACGCTGCGGCGTACTG
>JALYHX010000724.1 GCA_030776305.1 Myxococcota bacterium | reverse complement strand
CGGGCTACCAGGTTCGTTTCGAGGACGTGTCGAGCCATCGCACGCATATCCGGTTCGTCACCGAGGGCGTCCTGAGCCGAAAGCTCCTCGCGTCTCCCGATCTCAGCCACGTGTCCGTCGTCGTGCTCGACGAGTTCCACGAGCGGCACCTTCAGGGAGACGTTGCGCTCGCACTCATCGAGCGCCTTAGGCGTACCCGTCGCCCCGACCTGCGCATCATCGTGATGAGCGCGACTCTGGCAACCGAACCGCTCGCCGCGTACCTGACAGCGCCGGTCCTGCGCTCGGAGGGACGTCGGTTCGATGTGACGATCGACCACATCCCAGCGCCGGACGACCGCCCCGTGGCATCGCAGGTCGCCTCGGCGGTCCGCCGGTTGGTCGTCGAACGCCTCGACGGCGATGTCCTCGTCTTCTTGCCGGGGGCGGGCGAGATCCGGCGCGCGCGCGAGGCTTGCGAGAAGATCTCGGCGGACGCGGATCTGCGCGTCGTGCCACTTCATGGAGACCTTTCGACCCACGAGCAGGACGAAGCGGTGCGCCCCGCCGACCGCCGCAAGGTGATCCTCTCGACCAATGTCGCCGAGTCGTCGATCACGATTGGTGGCGTCGTCGCCGTCGTCGACGTGGGGCTCGCACGCGTGGCGTCGCAAGCGCCTTGGTCTGGATTGCCGAGACTTCGCGTCGAGCGCGTCAGTCGAGCCTCTGCCACGCAACGCGCGGGACGGGCGGGTCGCACGCGTCCGGGTCGATGTCTGCGTCTTTACACTCGCGCGGACTACGAATCTCGACCGGAATACGAGACGCCGGAGATACGCAGGCTCGACCTCGCGCAGACACTGCTGGAGATTGCGGCCCTCGTTCCCATGGGGACGAACGAGCAAACGCTCTGGGACATTCCATGGCTCGAGCCTCCACCGGAGCCGCACGTGCGGGCCGCGGAGGAGCTCCTTACGCGGCTCGGGGCGATCGACGCGAAGGGCGTGGTGACCGACACGGGACGCGCGATGCTCCGCTTCGCGGTTCATCCACGCATCGCGCGGGTCGTCGTCGAGGGCGCAAGACGCGGGGTGATGGACGACGCATGCATCGCCGCCGCGATTCTGGCAGAGGGAGACATCCGCGCTTCGAGCAAGGCGCGCTTCGGCGAGGCGCACTTCCACGACGAACCGACCGAACGCTCGGACCTCGCCGCGCTCGTCGACCGGTTCCGTGAAGTGCAGGAGTCACGCTTCTCGACGGGGTCGGTGCGCGCCGCGGGCCTAGACACCGCGGCGACGCATGCGGTGGGGCGGGCTGCCACGCAGCTTGCGCGCGCGTGCGAGCGCCCTCCCGTCGATCCTCGCCCGGCGGACACGGCCGATGCGCTTGGAATGGCAGTCCTTGCTGGGTATCCCGACCGCGTCGCCCGGCGTGTGCGTCCGGGCGGACGGCTGATCGCCCTCGCTTCGGGTGGCGTTGCCGAGATCGCAGAGACGAGCATCGTTCGAGATGCCGAGTGGCTCGTCGGACTCGATGCGGAGGAGCGGACCCAAGGAGCTCGCGCCGCGGTCGTCGTGAGGCTCGCGAGCGCTATCGAGCCGGAGTGGCTCATCGAACTGTTTCCGGCGGACCTCCGCGAACGCCGCGAAGTTACGTGGAACGCGCGGGCAGAGCGTGTCCAAGCGCGCGATACGATCGCCTGGGGTGGGCTCCTGCTGTACGAATCGGAGAAGGCCGAGGCAACGCCGGTCGAAGCGTCCCGCGTTCTTGCGGAGGCGGCGCTTACCGCAGGACCGGGCCTGTTCGCTTCGGAAGGTGCGCTCGCGCGCTGGCTCGCGCGCGCGCGGTTCGCGTCGTCGATCGACGCATCGATTCATGCGCCGGATGATCGCGCCGTCCGCGCCGCGCTTCTTGGACTCTGCGAGGGCCGACGGAGCTTTGACGAGCTGCGTGGGGCGGGCCTGCTCGATGCCCTCCGCATGTCGTTGGGCCATCGTGGGGGCGAGATCGATCGCATCGCTCCCGAGCGCGTCACCCTCGCGGGCGGTCGCGCCGTCGTCGTCCGGTACGAGATCGGCAAGCCCGCGAGCATCGCTTCGCGGATGCAGGATTTCTTCGGGATGACCGACGGGCCGCGCCTCGGCGGCGGTACACCGGTCTTGCTCGAGCTCTTGGCTCCGAATGGTCGGGCCGTGCAGATGACGACTGACCTCGCCGGCTTCTGGCAACGCCACTATCCCGCGATTCGCAAAGAGCTGATGCGCCGCTATCCGAGGCACTCATGGCCGGAGGATCCCACCAAGCCCAGCCCGCGAATGCGCCCGCGGTAGGACTCGACTCAGAACCCAGGCCCGGGTCGATCGGCGCGGGGAGCAAGCGTGGTCGGCTTCGGGGCAACTGGGACGAACGGTCGCGGTTTGACGGGAGCGGGCGAAGCCGCCGGCGCGGGTGCCGACGGTACGGTCGTTGCGACGAAGCTCGCTGATGCGACCCCACCGGGTGAAGATGGCGCGGGTGAAGACGGGGCGGTGCTCGCCGCGGTTGGCACCGGGGCCAGCGGGTGTTCCGAAGCGAGTGGCGCGCGCCAAGAGGGCCCTTTCATAGAAGTGTCCTCCACCCGCGCTTTCGACGCAGCGGGTTGGCGCGCGAAGACGATCGCCGCCACGATGGCGGCGGCGAACAACAAGGTTGCGGCGCCGAGGATTCGCGCTGCCGATCGCGACGATCGGG
>JALYHX010000723.1 GCA_030776305.1 Myxococcota bacterium | reverse complement strand
GATGTGCGATGCGCGTCTCATGGCTGCTCATTGGTGGATTGTCCTTCCGCGGAGAGCGCCACCTGGGCGCTCTCTCTGAAGAATGACAGTCGAAAAAGGCTCGGCGCGGACATTGCTGTAACGTTTGTGAGTCATTTCGCAGCTTCACTTGGTGCAAGCCTCGACTCCGCCCCTTCACCCAAGGCAGCACAGGTCTAGAGATCGGAGTAATCCGGCATTGCGCCGAAGTTGAAGCCGACGCCGCCGACGTAAAGCAGCAAGTTGTCGTCGCCGAACCCCTTCATGAAGGTGAGCTCGGGATGGATTGCAAACCTCTTGCTGATTCGAATGTCGACACCCGCTCCCAGCCGCGCCATCGGCCCTGACACGGTAGATGCCCCAGAAACGCCGCCAGAGTTGTTGGCCGTTCCCGCAACGACCGCATAAACGAAGCCGGGCGAGAGGACGAGCGAAACCCGCGGCGAGAGGTTGAGCCCCAGAAGCACGGGCACATGCAAGTAGACGACGCCGAGCGAGGCATTGTTCACGCTGACGTAATATCCCTGCAGGCCTGGCTGGAGGGCCACGTCGAACCCCCCCTTGACCAGCCGTATTTTGCCATCGAGTTCGAGCGAATCGAAGTTCATGAGGTGCGCGCCCAGGTCGAACCCGTCCGCGATTCCGATGCGGGCCCCGAAAGAGGGGACCATGGGCAGAGCCCCGTTGAAGTTGACCTTTCTGGACATGCCATTGGCGTCGGTGGTCCTGTAGTCGAAGCTCGTGCCGATGAATTCCGGCGCGACTTGCCACTGGACCGTGCCAGGGTCGAGCGTCCTCGGAACGGTATAGGTATTTGGGTTCGGGCATGCGCAGAGCAAGCCGGCGGCACAAGATAAACCCGAGATGCGCATCGACCAATGGAGCGGCATGGACGTTCACCTTTCGGCGCGTTCAATCGCGCGAGCGTGGGTATGACGAAATAACCCAAGACCCAGAATTCACGAAGCTACACGAATCGATGACCACCCTCGTAAGAAAGTGACGGCGATATCGACACAATCGGTGACCCATTTCACAGCCGACGCCGAGACCTCGCGAGGCGGCCAAGCGGGAATCGGTCACCGATGCGGACCAAGAAGCCGCGTATGCTCTGTACGTCGCTCCCGAGATGGACACGCAGCGCGAGCCAGTCGACCAACAACGGTTGGAAATACGCTGGACTGATTCACTCCCCGAACTGTACCCCCAGGCTCGGTCCGATGAACACGTCCGTGCCGCGCACCAGATCGATCTGCGGCGTCGGGAACTTGACCGAGCCGGGTGAGCTCGGCGACGCGCTCGCCGGTACGTCGCCTGCGAAGTCGGCGAAGATCTGGAGCCCGAGGTAAAAGCGCGATCCCGGCGTCTGGCCGAGCTCGATGCCGGCGTCCACGCTGATCGCAGGTGCGAAGTACGTCGTCGGACCGCTGGCGACCGTGTTGTCGGCGTCCCTGTTGGGAAGGTTGGTATTGACGCCGCGGTTGAACCAGATCGACTTGATCGCGATGCCCGCGCCGAATCCAATCGTCGGCCTAATACCCTGGGTCTTTGGCATCAGGCGGGCCCCCAGCGTGATGTTCGTACCGATACGGTGAAGATCGTAGTTCTCGGAATAGCCCGCGGGATACACCACGCGGGGGTCTACCGCGGGGTGCTGAGATGTTCCTTGAGGGCTTCTGACATTCACCTGATCCGCCGAGTGGTCGTACGCGAACGTGACCTGTCCCTCGAGTCCGATGAATCCGAAGCTATAACCGATGCGCAGGTCTATACCGCCTCCGGCCGTGCCAGACCCCAGGATCGACGTGTCCGTCGTGTACCCGATGCCCTGCGCCACGTCGTTCGACGGTTTGATCGGCTCGAAGAGGGCGAGGAAGACGAACTGTTCGTATACGCCGGCCCACTCGGGCGCGGCTTCTGGCTCCGGCGCGGCCGGTTGCAACGCCACGTTCTCGACGAGGCGCTCACCTTCGCCGATGAGCAGCTCCTTGCTGTACGTGCCGAAGCCCGGCCTGCTGACCGTCACGATGTGCTTGCCGACCGTCAGTGCTTGTTCGAAGACCCCACGTCCGGCGACCTTGCCGTCGATCGCGATCTGGGCGTCCAATGGGTTCGCGCTGACGGAGAGGCGGCCCTGAGGCGGATGAAGCTCGAGACTGACTTCGTACGTGCCCTTCTTCGCGACGTCGAGGCCGCCCGGATCGGACGTCAGTGTGTCGCTCTTGACCTGAAACGTGTGTTCGCCCGGCTCCACGTCACCCTGCCACGGGGCCGGCCCGAGTTCCCGTCCATCCCCGAAGACTTTCGCAGTCGGGTCGGCGGGTTGCGCATTCACGATCACGTGTCCCGTGAGGACGTCGGGGGATAGCAGGCCCGCGATGGTTGCTGCGTTGCTCCCTGGCTGCAGGTCGACCGACTGCGTGATCGTCTCGAACCCGGCCTTCGCCACAGTGACGGTGTGCTGCCCGAAGTTGAGGCGGATCGGCTTGCCGAGCGGCGTCCGACCACGGTCTTTGCCGTCGATCGTCACGTTCGCACCGGGTTCCTGAATGCTGACTGTCACCGTTCCCGTGATCACTGCGAGCTCTTGAAGCGCCTGTTGCGCGTCGGCCTTCGCTTGCGCCTTCATCTTGTCGCCGTACAGGTCGAGAAGCGCCTCGAACGCCTCGTACGCTGCCGCGTTGTCCTTCAGATCGCGGTAGGTCTGCCCGATGTTTCGTTGCGTCGCCTCGCGCCGCAACATACGGTTGGACTCGAGAAATTGCGCTAGCGCCTCCTGATAGAGCTGCTGCTTGTAGAGCTTGAGGCCCGCCTCGAAGAAGAGTCGTGCCTGCGCGACCTGCGTGGCATCTTGCGCCCACGCACGCGTCGGGAACGCCCCGAGCGCGAGAACCGCGATGCAGAAGACCGCAATGCTTCGCGCGGCGCGCTGCGCGTGAAATCTGACTGAAAGACAGATCATCCGCACGCCGAGGCTATCCGCGTTCCCCGGCCAAGTGAAAATATCGTGCCGTCGTCTTGGTAGACGTCGCTACCCCGTGCTTAATGCGTGTTCTGCGGGGGCGAGTCGTCATCCCATCCCGACACACCCATTCCGCCCACGGGCCTCGAAGGAGAGGGTGGCTTTGCGGCAGCACTCGCAGGCAACAGCGGCGGGGCCGCGACCGGGGGCTTCGGCACCGAGTTGCCCCTACGTTTCGTGTCCACCGGTGAGCCCGTCGGTCTCGTGACCGGGGCATCGAATGCGATGCGTGGTTGTGGCGGCGGAAGGGGGGCGGCCATCAGCGCGACTGGCGCCAAGACAACTGCCGGGGGGTTCGCCATAGAAACGGCCGCCCTGTAATCTGGGAGGACGACGGTCGGGGCGGTCGCGGGAGTCTGCTGAACGAGCCCGTACCCGCTCTTTGCGTTCGAAATGGCGGAAATGGGCCGAACGATCCTGGCGACGGCGAGCGATCCCGCGACGAGACCCACCGCGGCTATCGCGGCAATGCCGACGTAAACGGCTCCGCTGCGCTTCTGTGGCAATCCCGCAATGGCCCTGAGGGATTCGCTCGCCGTGGAGTCGACCGCGACCGCGGTATGGGTAAGCGGGGGAGCAGGCATCGAATCGCCGCCAATCACGGGCAGCGGAACGTCGCCGAGCTCGGGCAAGATGCGTGCGAGCCGTTTCCTGACCGTCTTCATATCCTGCGGTCGGCGAAGCGGGTCATGCGCCATCATGTCCGCGCAGAGCTGATCGAGCCCTTGGTGCACACTGGGGACGAACTGCGAGAGGCGTTCGGGTGGGCGCGTCATGATCTGCAAGATGGTCTGTTCGTACGTCGGCATCTCCGGGTAGGGCGACCGGCCCGCGATCATCTCGAAGAGCACGGAGCCCAGCGAGTAGATGTCCGTTCGGTGATCGACCGTCGGCAGGCCTTGGGCCTGCTCTGGCGACATGTACTGCGGTGTACCAATCACCATCCCGACGTACGTGAGGCGGCCCTGCTGCCCCTGGGCATCGCGCACGATCTTGGCTATCCCGAAGTCGACGAGTTTGACGAGGGGGCTGCCGTCGTCGCGCACGCACAGAAAGATGTTCGCCGGCTTCAGATCGCGGTGGATGATCCCGACCGCGTGGGCGCGCGCGAGGCCCTGGGCCGCCTGCATCGCGATAGTGGCAGCCTCTCTTTGCCGCAGCCCTTTCCTACGCGCCACCAGCGCGGAGAGGTCTTCGCCCTTGAGGAGCTCCATCACGAGAAAAACGCCGAGCTCGTCGTCCTCGCCAGCATCGAACACTTGAACGATGTTCTCGCTGTCGATCGCGCTCGTGCTGCGTGCCTCTTGTTTGATGCGCCCGGTGATGAGTCGATCGCGCGCATGAAGGCCATGAACGAGCTTGACAGCCACGAGCCGACCAATCTCGATGTGCTCGGCCTCGTAGACGCCCCCCATACCGCCTTCGCCGATCATGCGATTGAGCCGGTAGCGGCCCATGACCACACGGCCAACGACGTCGCGTCTGCTCGGTGGCATCGAGGCCGGACGCATGGACGCCAAACGCATCGGAACCGGAAGCGGGTTTACGGCGTTTGGATCGTTCATGGTTTTTTCGCGATTCGACTCACGTACGAGGCAATTCTCCGAAGATAAAATCTACCTGGCTGCTCAGGTCGACGCCAGAGCCGGAACATGCAAACACGTCTGCACACACGCAAATACGGGGTAGGACCTATCGCCGAAGACGAACATGATGCGGTGCCGTGGGTGAGCGCGTCCACACGATCGCCCGCTAGGGATTTGCTTTCGAAAATTCTCGTACAACCAAAATGTCATACGGCCTTTTGGCGCGAGCGCTTTACCGACCGGCCCCTGCAGCCAGGGCTTATCCGTCGCCGTCCCTTCGGTCGACGGTGTGCCTCACGAGCCGTACCGAAGCCGCGTTCCCCCGGTCTTCTCTGGCATTGGCACGCTCGACCGGCGGCGGAAATCAACATGTTCGGAGCATGGCGGGGACGCCGCGCGCTGGACATCACGAGTCGGAGCGAACGTTCCTGAAGAGAGGCCACGCCACATCGAGCTACCCGCGCGTGCATTCCGTCGCGTACGTCGGCGATTCGGCGACATCCCCCATCGGACGTTCTAGGCGGGAGTACTCAACGATCGCGACGATCCTTACGAGGATCATGCGGTGGCATCGCGAGGATGGGCAGGACTCCTCACGAGGATCAACCGTGATCCCCACGAGGACCATCGGCAATCTCGTGAGGATCACCCATTGGCCTGACGAGGATCGGTGGCGATCCTCGCGAGGCGAGCCAGCGATCCTCACGAGGATCACGTGTTGGCCTCGCGAGGATCGCTCCTGATCCTCGTAAGGATCCCTACGGATCCCAACAAGGCTCCGTGACGATCCCGACGAGGAGGAGTTCGACCCTCACGAGGATCTGCGGCCGATCCCCGCGACCACCCCCGCCGAAGGTCGGTGTATTTCGGTCGAAACCGAGCGAGGCCGCTGGCGGGGCGAGGAGCCGTACTTCCCGTACGGTGACGACCCCCGACGGCGGGATCGCGAAGGGATCGGCCGAAAGACCCCGGCCTTCTAGCTCACCCCTCGAACGGGCGGTGGAGCCTGGCTTCTCACGTGTCTGACATCCTCCCCACGGACCATGAAGATGACTTCCTCGGCGATGTTCGTTGCGTGGTCGGCGACACGCTCGAGATACTTCGCGACATGGATGACGCGTATCGCCTCCGCGACCTGCTGCGGGGACTGACTCATGAACTCGGTCATCGCGCGGATGATGCGTCCGTAGAGCTCGTCGACCGCGTCATCGCGCGCCAGCACCTGTTCGGCGCGCGTCGGCTCCCCCTGAACGAACGAGTCGAGGGCGTCGCGCAGCATCTCCTGGGCCTGCTCCGCCATCGTCTTGAGCTCGCCACGCACCTTCTCTCTCGCGGTGCCGTGTTCTTCTTTGGCGCGCTCGGCGATGTTGACCGCTTCGTCCCCGATCCGCTCCAGATCGGTGACCAGGCGGAGCGCAGCCGCCAGGAAGCGCAGGTCGTACGCGACGGGCTGACGGAGCGCGAGGATGCGCAGGACCAACGCGTCGATATCCATCTCGTCGCGATCGATGTGATTGTCCAGCTCCTCGACCTCGTCCGCCAGCTGGGCTGCGCCCTCCCAAAACGCTTTCAGCGCAAGCTGCAGCGCGCGCTCGCACCTAGCCCCCATCGCTAGCGAGTGCGCGCGCAATTCGCGCAGCTCGGATTCGAAGTCGCGGCTGGTGTGTGTGTTGTGAATCATCGAGTGGCCTTCCTCATGCGCGTCCCTTCCGCGCCACCGAAATCCGACAAACGGGACGCAAGCAGGTTGGTCAGCGCCACCAAAACGACGAGAACGGCGGCCGTCCCAGCGCTGACTTCGCCGCGGTCGGGCGCCAAACCGACCGAATTAACATACCACAAATGTACCGCCAGCGTCTCGCCGCCGCGAAACGGATTGAGTGAATAGGCACTCGCGCGCGAGATCGTGGTGCCAGCCGTCATGATGAGCGGAGCACTCTCGGCGAACACTCTTCCGATGGACAACACGAGCGCGCTGAGAATTCCTGGCCACGCATAGGGCACCGTCACGCGAAATGTAGTCTGAACCCTGGTGGCACCCAGCGCCAGGCTCGCTTCGTCGAGCTCCCGGGGCACGGCGTGCAAGCTCTCTTCAGCGATCCCGACGACGAGAGGCAGGTTGAGCAATGCCAGAACGAACGCTCCCGCGAAGAGCGAATAGCCTGCGCGCATCTGGACGACGAAAACGAGAAAGCCGAAAAGGCCGTAGACGATGCTCGGAAGCGACGCAAGCGTATCGAGAGCGGTCCGCACGACGGACACGAAGCGCCCGGAACGCGCGAAGCGCGCCAAATAGATGGCGGCGCCGACGCCAATCGGCAGCGTCATGGCGGTGCTCATGACCGCGAAGTAGATGGTATTGAAGAGCTCGGGCCCTACCCCTCCTCCCGCGACGGTCTCGCTCGGCAACGTGACCAGGAATCGCGGAAGGTGGTCACGGGCCACGGCCGCGCCGACCAAGGCAAAGAGCAAGATGACCGCGCGTGCGACCCAGTCGGCGGCGGCGTCCCATCGACCAAGACGAACCGCGATGAATCGCGCCGACCCTGCAACGAACCATCCGATGGTGCCAAATACGCACATGGCCACGACGAAACGCATCGCCTCTTCGTTGTCCACACCGGACGCCGGCGTCGAGTAGAACGTGAACGACGAGATCTTCCCTCCCCCGCGGACGACGAGATAAACGAGGCAAAGAGCATATCCCAGCGCGAAGACGATCGCCCCGGTACCCAGGACGCGTTTGAGCGCGGTTTCGAGCACGCTTCCGCGGCGCTGCGATCGGTGAACCGACGCTTGCCGCTTCACCGCGCACCCTGCTTGCTGAGCACTCGGGTCGCGAGCACCACCGTCACCGAGACGAGGAGCAGAACGAGCGCCATCGAAAAGAGCACATCACTCTCCGGCGAGCCGGGGCGAGCTTCCTGCATGTCCATCACGATCTGCGCGGAGATCGTCGTGGTCGGCGAAAACAAGAAGTCGGTCGGCAACCTGCGCGCACCTCCGATGACCATCTGCACAGCCATCGTTTCGCCCGACGCACGCGCGAATCCAAAGAACACCGCAACGAGCAGGCTGCGCCAGGCATACGGCACCGAGACGCGGAATGCCGTCTGGAGTGGCGATGCGCCGACCGCGGCGCTTGCGTCACGCAGGGGCTGCGGAACCCGAGCCAGTGCATCGAGCGACAACAGAAGGACCGTGGGAGCCACCATGATCGCAAGAAGAAGCGCGCTCGAAGCAAGTCCCTCCCCCGTCACTGGAGCGTCCTCCCCCCGCAGCGTATGCGCGACCCTCTCAATGACGGGAACGAGATAGACGAGGGCCAGCCACCCGTACACGACGCTGGGTATCGCCGAGGCGATCTCCATGACACGCCGGTATCCTCGACGTATCGACACGGGCGCGAATTCGGTTAGCCAGACCGCCGACAGTACCGCGGGGATCCCCCCGAGGACGATCGCGCCGGTCGCGCTCGCGAACGTTCCCACGATGAGCGGAAGACCGCCGAAGATACCCGCCTCCGGCTTCCACACGGTACCCGAGATGAGCGGCCAGACGCCCACCGCCCCTGCCCCTCGGACGCCCGCGCGCGAGAGGAACGCGAGCATGGCGAGTGTCGTGGCCACGACGAAGACGCTGCACGTGACGAGCGACACACGAATGATCGCCTCGCCGACGCGGGGTCGAGCGGCTTGTTTCGGTTCCCCGGTCGATCCCGGTACCTCCACGAGTGCAATGCCATTTCCCAAGGCTCAATCCTTGTCGCGCGAGACCTTCATCTGGGTGACGGGGATGAAGCCTTTGACCGTCGGAAGGACGTGGTCCTGAAAGCCGGGTGAAAGCATGTAATCGAGAAATTCCTTTGCGGCCTTCGTGGGCTGGCCTTTCGTGTACATGTGCTCATACGACCAGATCGGGTAAAGCCCGGCGGTGATGTTCGGGGCGGAGGCTTCGACGACCCCTGCGTCATTCTTCAACGAGAGCACCAGCAACTCCGGATCCGCGAATGAGAGCGCGAGGTAACTGATGGCACCCTTCGTCTGCTTGAGCTTTGCCACGAGTGCTCCGGAGTTGTCCTCGGTCTGCCCCTCTACGAACTTGTCGCCGCCCAGCACGACGCTTCCAAAGACCGCGCGCGTCCCCGAATTCGGGGACCGGTTGATGATGACGATCGGCTGCGCACCGCCGCCCAGGTCTTTCCAGTTGGTGGTCTTGCCGAGAAAGACCTTTGCGATTGCATCCATCCCGACCGCGCCAACCTTTTCGTTGAACAGGCCCTTGTTGGCCATCGCGGCAAAGCCGACGACGGCGACTCTGTGATCGACGAGCTGCGCTTGCTGGTCGGCCGCGGCAAAGATATCGCTATCGCCGATCTGCACGGCTCCCGATGCCACGTCGGCAAGACCTTTCTTCGATCCGCCGGCGGAGACTTCGATGCTGATGCCCTTGTGGCTTGCCTCGAACTGTTCTTTGGCTGCGTTGACCAACGGTTGAAGCGCGCTCGATCCACTCACCGTGACGGTTGCCGTCTCCGGCTGCGCCGTGGCTCCCGAAGCCGCAATCGATGGTTGAGGCGTGTCCGGCGCCGGGGGCTGACTCTTGTCACAAGCGATGAGGAACAGGACGCCAAAGGCGGCCGTCGATGCATTCAAGGTCCACATGGTCATTAGCCGAATCTCCCGGTGATGTAGTCCTCGGTCTCGCGCTCTTTCGGCCGAGTAAATATTGTCGTCGTGTTCGCCACCTCGACGAGGCGGCCCATGTAAAAGAAGCCCGTGCGCTGCGAAACGCGCGCCGCCTGTTGCATGTTGTGGGTCACGATCACGATGGTGAGCTCGTTCCGCAACGTAGAGACCAGGTCCTCGATCTTTGCCGTGGCAATGGGGTCGAGGGCGCTCGCGGGCTCGTCCATCAGGAGCACCTCCGGTTCGACGGCCAGGGCGCGGGCGATGCACAGACGCTGCTGCTGGCCACCGGACAGGCTCAAGCCGGACTCGGGCAATCGGCCCTTCACTTCCTCCCAAAGCGCGGCTTGGCGCAATGCCCGTTCGACGCGCTCCGCGAGGACGCGACGATCGCGGACGCCAGCAATTCGAAGACCGTACGCGACGTTTTCGAAGATCGACTTCGGAAATGGATTCGAGCGTTGAAAGACCATTCCGACGCGACGGCGCACCAGGACCGGGTCCACCTCCGGACCGTAGATGCGCTCGCCGTCGAGCTCGACGTCTCCTTCGATCGCGATCCCCGGAACGGTGTCGTTCATGCGATTGAGCGACCGTAAGAACGTACTCTTTCCGCACCCGCTTGGACCAATGAGCGCGAGAATCTCGTTTGCGTGAACGTCGATGGTGACGTCTTTGATGCCGACCTTGTCCCCGTATTGGACCGAAAGCCCTTGAGCGCGCATCTTGATCTGCACGTCCTGCACGGGCGATAGGTTGGCTGCCGCAGACACGGTGCTGATTCTGGCGTTCCCCAACGATGGCCCCGTGTCTTTTATGTGACGATCGCGTGACGTAGAGTATTTACCTCCGGTCATGCAAGCAACCGAGCTCGGCGCGAGGAGCGGGCTGATGTGGACATTCCACGGGCAATGACACTTCCCCGCGTCAATGTGAACACGTGACCTCGCCACTCGAGCCGTCGGCTCAGGGTCGCGCGCAACCAGCAAAAGAACGTCACGTAGGATCGAACGATCTCGAGTGGCGCATACCACCATGCCAGCCACCCGCCTCGCAATACACGGACGGCGACGAGCGCGCTCGCCGTCTGCAGGAGGCAGGTCACACCGAGGAGGGTCGCCATCGACTCACCGGGCGCCAGCACCATCGCCAGAGACGCCACGACGATCGGTGTGAGAAGCGGTTCGACCGCAAACCCAGCGGGAAAAAGGGCCCGCCGAAGTTTCGACCAGCGCGTGTGGCGCTCCACCGTGCGCATCATGCTGCACGCCACGTTGCGATTTTCGACGGTATGCAGCGATGTACGGACGAGGAAGCCGGCGTCGAGGAAGCGACGCCCGAGCGCGTAGTCTTCCGCCAATACGTCTCCGACGGGCGCGAAGCCTCCCAGCCGCGCAAGGTCTCGACGTCGGACCGCCATTGACTTTCCCACCGTCAGCGGGCGGGCACTGACTGCGTTCATCGCCACGTATGCGGGCACCGTGGACGCGCAGAGCTGCAGATTCTCGAGGGCCGCCCCGAGCGTTTGCTCCCCGGCGCCCGCGAAGAGGCTCGTGACCATGCCGGCGCGCGGGTCAGCCAACTCCGCAACCAGCGACCAGAGGTAACCGGGACGAACGCGCACATTGGAATCGGACAAGACGTACACATCGCCCGTTGCTACGCGCTCGAGGCCGAGGAGCTGCGCCACCTTCGGGTTGATCGCAGCGTCGGGATCCGTGATTACGATCCGCACGTCGACGCCGACGCGGTTTACATGGCGCGCGACGAAACGCCGTGCGACCGGGTACGCGGGATCCGTAGGCGAAGCGACGCCGAGCAGGATCTCGAACGACGGGTAATCGATTCTCGCAAACGACTCCAGGTTTGCCTCCAGATCGTCGTCCTGACCCGCGAGCGGCTTGAAGATGGTGACCCGCGGAGCACGATCGATCGGCGCGCACTCAGCGTCGCGACGCTTCAGCATCGCGCGCACGAAGAGCGCCATCGTCGCCGCGTAGATCGCGAGGGAGGTGGTGGTCATCGCAATCGCGGCATGCACCAAACTCACAGTGGGAGACGATCCCCTCCTCAAGTGACGATCGGAGCCTGACCGCGTGAAATGTTCGTGACGGCGTATTTCGCCCTGGCTTAGGCATCGCCGCGGGGAAGCGACACGATGAACGTCGCTCCACGGCCGACCTCGCTCTCCACCCAAACCTTGCCGCGCATTGCCTCGACCATGTGTTTGACTATCGACAGCCCCAGGCCGGTCCCCCCAAGCTCGCGCGAACGCCCCGCGTCGACGCGATAGAACCGCTCGAATATGCGTGGCAGGTGCTCGGCGGCGATTCCGCGCCCGGTGTCGGACACGACCAGGTTGATACGGTCGCCTTCGAGGGACGCGCTTACCACCACGCGGGACCCCGCCGGACAGTACTTCACCGCATTGTCGACCAAGTTCGAGAGCACGTGTTCGAGGGCACGCGCATCTCCCTCGACCGCGCCCGGAGAACGCGCGAGCTCCGCGGACAGTCTCACGGCCTTCTTTTCGGCGCGCTCGCGGAAGAGCGCCAGCACGAGCGGCACCACGCTTCCGAGCTCGACTCGCTCGCGCTTCAATTTGAACTCGTTCGATTCGAGCTTCGACAGCTCGAGCATGTCTTCGAGCAGACTCTGCAGGCGCTGGGCGTTGCGTTCGATGATGTCTACGAAGCGCGCCGCGGCCCTCGGGTCCTCCAACGCGCCGGAGCGCAGCGTTTCGGTCGCAGACCGAACGGCGGCGATCGGCGTCCGAATCTCGTGCGATGCGTTTGCGACGAAGTCTCGTCGCAACGACTCGAGTCGCCGCAATTCGGTGACGTCGACGAAGACGACCAGCAGGCCCTCGTCATCTCCCGAGAGCGGTGCGGCGTGCATCAACAATCGACGCGGTTTGAGACCGGGCAGCTCGATTTCCAGCTGGCTCGCCTCCGATGGCTCTTCCCGAGCGGCCGCGAGCAATTCTTCGAGCTGCGCGTGGCGAACGGTCTCGATGAGGAGCTTGCCAACGGCGTCGGTGCCGAGCAGGAGCATCGAACGAAGCGCGGGGTTGACAAGCAATATGCGTCCGTGACGATCGACGACGACCACACCCTCCTGCATCGCCTCCAGAATGCGACGGTGGAGGTCGCGCTCAGCCTGCAGCTGTCCGAGAGTGGTCGCCAGGCTGCCCGCGAGCCGATCCAGCGCCTGCCCCAGCTCCGCGAGCTCGTCGTGACCGACCAGGCGTGTTCGCACCGAAAGATCCCCCTCGCCCATGCGATCCGCCGCGTCGGTCAGCTCCCCGATAGCCGCCGAGATCCGCCTCGCGACAAAGTTCGAAAGAAAGAGGGCCAGTGCGAGCGCGACCGCGGATCCGAGCCAGATCAGGCGCCGCGTATCGGCGATTGCGATGTCGACGACCATGAGCGGCTGCGCGACGCGCACGACCCCGGCGACGACTCCGTCTCGTTCGAAGACGACGGCCACATAGAGCAGCCTCTGTTGCATCGTCGCGTTCGGGTGCTCGCCCCACGCCTCGCCCTTGTCGAGCGCCTGCTGCACTTCCGGTCGCCCGGCGCTGCTCTCGAGATGCGACAGCTCGGCAAGCGGTACGTCCGAATCGCCCAGCACCGTGCCATCACGGCGAATGATCGTCAGGCGTGCATCGGCGGCGCGCGCCACCTCCGTCGCGTAC
>JALYHX010000722.1 GCA_030776305.1 Myxococcota bacterium | reverse complement strand
ACCCAGAACAGCGGGGGTAACCCAAGGACAAGAGGCGGCGTGAGGGCGCGCGCCAGACGTGCCAAGGCGAACCGTCGCGCCGTCATGGGCCGAGCGGTCACGAATCGTACACCCTGAGGCCATCCCGCGGCATTCGACTCGCCGGTTACGGTACCAGATGTAGGGTCCCTTCTGCCCGCCCTGAGCGCCGTTGACGACGCCGCTTTCCCTCGAACTTTCGGGCGCATGGCCCCGTTGGCATCCCGTATGCGAGACATCGGAAGCCGCCATGTCCGGCGATCGTCTCCTGGATTTGTCGCTTAAAACGTGTCCACAATTCCCCCCACCATGAATGAATCGGTCCGACGCTTGGCACCGGCGAACCAGCAGCCGGGCGCGGAGCCGCGCGGGCGTGCCTTCGCGGAAGCACTGGCGGCTGCTCGCGGCAAACACGTGCTCATCGCGTTGCGTGGTCATCCGGATCCCGACGGAATCGCGTGTGCCATTACTCAAGCGCACTTGGCCCAGCGTCTCGGCGTCGGGCAGTCGACCATCGGGTACTGCCACGAACTCAGCCATCGAGAGAATCGTGCCCTCGTGAAGCTCTTGGGCCTCGAGCTTCGCAAGATCAAAAGCGTGCGTGAGGTCGGGCGCGTGGATTTCTTGAGCTTGGTCGATGCCCACGAAGTGGACCCCGAACTGGGCGACGCAAGTGACTACGAAGTGCTCACGATCGTCGACCACCACCGCGCCGTCACCCCGCCAAAGGCTCGGTTCGTCGACCTGCGCTTCGATGTCGGCGCAACGGCGACGATCTTCGTGGAGTACTTGCTGGAGATCGCGGCCCTCGATCCGGATGTGGAAGAGGACCGGCGTATTGCCACGGCGCTCATGCACGGTCTTGCCACGGACACGGACGACTTCATGCTCGCCCGTGCCAACGACTTCCGCGCCGCCGGGCAAATCGTCGAGGTTTGCGACAGAGATCTCTTGCAGGATTTGTCGCGCCGGCTCATTGCACCGACCGCGATGGATGTCATCGCGCGCGCACTTCAGGCTCTCGTGGTTCGCCGCAACTTCGCGATGACGGGCGTTGGGTTCGTCAGCGAGCCCGAGCGCGACACAATCGCGCAAGCGGCCGATTTTCTCGTTCGGCGAGAAGATATCGACACCTGCGTGGTCTACGGCGTCGTCGGAGACAAGTACATCGAGGGGAGCTTGCGCACGCACTCGCCGAGCGTGGACCCCGCCGCGTGGCTCGAACAAGCCTTCGGGGCCGACGAGAAGGGCCGCCCTTACGGTGGTGGACGTCGTGACAAGGGCGGCTTCCGAATCCCCGTAGGCTTTCTCGGCCGCGTCACGGATCGCCAACAGCTTTGGCAGCTGGTTGAGCACGCAGTCCGCACAGCCTTGTTGCGGCAGTCGGGAGAGGAGCCGACGCCCGGCGTTATCGTACCGCCCGTGGCGTCCGCGTGACCGAATGCCTGGCTCCGGTCGAAGGCGTCCTTCGAAATGCGAATGAGGATCGCATTTTTCGGGTTGCCGCTCGCGGCTCTGTTGCTCGACCGTGACGGACACGATGTCGTTTGGGCGGGCGTCCGCCGCCCGACCGCAATCGGCACTCGTCGGCTCGCGCGGCGCATCGGTTCAGACCGCGTTCATGTCGCACCTGACGCGACCGACGCCGCCGTACAGAAGGAGTTGCGGGCCTCGAGGCCGGACATCCTCGTGAGCTGGTTTTGGACGAAGAAGATCCCGGCGAGCCTTCTTCGGCTGGCCCCTTCTTTTGGCGTGCATCCGTCTCTTCTGCCACGCCACCGTGGCCCCAATCCGTACTTTTGGACGATCGACGCAGGCGACGAAACGACCGGGGTTACGGCGCACGAGCTCGACGACGAATACGACACAGGAGCAATCCTCGGACAGCACACCTTGCCCCTCGACTCCGCGTGGGATGCATGGGGTCTCGCGCGCGCGCTGGATCGCCCGGGGCTGGCCCTGCTGCTGGATACGGCGCGCGCGTTTGCCGAGGGACATCCCCCGAC
>JALYHX010000721.1 GCA_030776305.1 Myxococcota bacterium | reverse complement strand
GCGCCAGCACGATCGCCCCGAAGACGCGAGGCGACAGAGCGCTGGCACTCCCGAGAGCCAGCAGACAAACAGCGGTCATCGCTTGCGCCGATCGGCCCAGCGCTCCGTCGATGAAAGGCTTTGCTCGCTGCCGCAGATCGGATCGTACGGGGAGATAGAGCACTTCGATCGTCGTGCGGTGGACGGAATTTCGAAGGGTGTCGTCCGCCGCCTTCACGAGCAGCACGAGCAGGACGGGACCACCGAGCGCGAACGAGGACGCCGCACCAATGAGCAAGATCAACGGCGTGACCATCACGGATCCCGCGACCCCCAATCGGCGCACGATGGCGTTGGCCAGAAACAGCTGCGCGATGAGCGACACGCCATTGAGAAGCGCGTAGTACCTCGCGACGAACACGCCGACCTGCGCTGCGGGTACGGTACGGATGACCGTCCACTTGAAGAAATAATCGATCGCGAGGAGCGTCGCCGCCGACAGGGCAACGACGACGGCCACACGGATCAAGAACGGTTCCTGCCGGAGCAACCGGACCGACCCTTTGAACTGCGGGAGGGCCGGGGGGCTCGACCGGCGAGGTGTCCGTACGAAAAAAAGCACCCCAGCGGCTCCGAGAAACGCCACGACCGAGATGGGAAGCAGCACCTTGATGTGAATGGCCGGCAGTACCAGCGCAGCGGCTCCCGAGCCGAGCACACCTCCCAAGACGCCCGCGGACGCAACGGGGCCGATCAGCCGGCGCCCTTGCCCCACGGTGAACGCGCCGGCGAGCAGTGTCCAGAACTGGGGCACGGCGATGGACCCGATGAGGCCACTCACCACATAAAGCGCCAGAACGCCGACGCGCTTCGTAGGCAGCGCGAAGAGCACCATGACGACCGTGGACGCGATGAACATCGTCCCGATCAGCGAGGCACGAGGCCCGAATCGTTCGGATGCGCGCGCGGCAAGCGTCGACGCCGGGAGCGCGCAGAGCGCGACGGCCAGATAGACGATGCCGATGGCCCGTGGTGGAAGCCTCGTCAGAAGAAGCGCGTCACGTGCAGTCTCGAGGACGGTATGCCCCCCCAGGATCAGAAGAAGGGTCGCGAAGGCGAGCGCCGCGATTCTCCGCTCATCGGGGCGAACGTCCAGGAAACCGCCGAGGCGGAGCGTCACGAAGGCACCGGCTCACGCGGGCGGGCGACAAGGACCTCAAACACAGGAAGGTTCGATGTGACCGAAAGGTAAACCGTCGCGAAGAGACGCATCCGACACACCAGAAGTACTCGCAAAGCGGTCTGGCGTTCGACTTTGGTCGCATGGCTGACCGATGCGTGATCGGTACTTGACGATACAAGCAACGCGATCCAGGTTGGTTGCACTCACGGAGGAGTTTCACATGACCGCACTTCACGAGTTTCTGGCGATCCGTCGCGCCGTTTCCGTCTGGGAGAGCCGCGCCGACGCGGAGCTTGGGGCCGTTCATGGGCTCGGCGTCTCCGATTTTGCCGTGCTGCATCACCTCGCAGAGGCGCCCGGCACGCGCTTGCGACGAGTCGATCTCGCGCGGCGCGTGGCGTTGACACCTTCGGGCGTCACACGGCTGCTCGCGCCCCTCGAGCGGCGCGGCATCGTAGCGCGCGAACAGGACGGGACCGACGCGCGCGCAACGCACGCAGTCCTCACGAAGAGTGGCAAGGCGCTCGTGAGGGACGCCACGGCCACGGCTACGGCAATCGCCGAATCGATCCTGGGATCGCTCCCGAGGGGAGATCGCGCCGCGTTCGGAAAGCTCGTTGCTTTGTAGGCAAGACCTCAGATCCACCGCGGACCGGCGGGGGCGGTGTGGACGCCGTGCTGTCCGCTGTCGTCGACGTCCCCCTGCCACACCGATTGAAAGAGCGGTGCGTAGAAGACGCCGTTCACCAGCGTGATGACGGCGGCGGAGAGCAGCAGCCCTCCGAGGGTCTTGATCTCGAAGCTCTTCATCAGTCTGTCCGTGAGCCACAGCAGCACGGTGT
>JALYHX010000720.1 GCA_030776305.1 Myxococcota bacterium | reverse complement strand
CGCCGGATCCGCCTGGACGCGCGCCTGCATGGTCGCGCCGCCCCCAACCGACGGTGAGGCCGTGGCTGGCGAGGACATATCGCTCCGACGGCCACTCCACACGAGAGCCGCGCCCGCCGTGATCGCGAGGATCAGCGCGATCGCCCCGATCCATAAAAAAGGCCCTCGCCCTTTGCTGGGTGCGAGCTTCGAACCCCAAGATGCCGGTGTGGGGGTGGTCCGCACGGGCACCCGGCCGCCCTGCATCCCAACCTGCCTAACGCCAATGCCGGAGCCATCCGGCGGCGCTTGGCGCTGCTGGCTCATCATGGCGAGCCGCGCGCGCTCCACGACCACACGAGAGCCCGGGGGCATCAGCGGTTCGAGCGCTGAAGCCAGCTCCGCAGCGTTGGCGAACCGCTTTTCCTTGTCCTTTTCGAGGCAGCGATCGATGACGCGAACCATCGCCTCGGGGACGTTCGTTCGCAGCTCGGACAACAGTCGTGGCGGGTCCGTGACGACCTTCAGACACAGCTCTGGCAACGTGTCGGCCTCGAAGGGCCAGCGCTGCGTGAGTAACTCGAACAGAACGACGCCCAGGGCCCAGACGTCGACGCGAGCGTCGACGTCGCGCGACGAACGCATCTGCTCGGGCGCCATGTAAAGCGGCGATCCGAGCATCGCGCGGGTGCGTGTCAGCGCTCCCGGTCCGCTGGTCATCGTCTCGATCGACTTCGACACGCCGAAGTCGAGGACCTTTACCCTGGGCGTCCCGCCGACGGTGCGCGCCAGGAACAGGTTCTGTGGCTTGAGGTCGCGATGGACGATTCCCGCGGCGTGGGCTTCAGCGAGTGCTTCGCATGCCTGGGCCACCCACTCGGCGGCGATTTCGGTCGGCAGGGGGCCTCGCTGCTCGAGCACCTTCCCGAGATCACTGCCGTCCAAGAACTCCATGACCATGTATGGAACTCCGGACTCGAGGGTGCCGACGTCGAGGACTCTCGCGGCATGTTCGCTCTTCAGCCTCGCGGCGGCGCGGGCCTCACGCAGGAACCGCTGCACGGCCTCGTCGTTTCGAAGCGCAGTGCCGTGTACCAGTTTGATCGCGACGCGTTGGTCGAGTTGCTCGTGGCGGGCGGCGACGACCACGCCCATACCGCCGATGCCGATCACCCCTTCGATCCGGTACTTGCCTGCGACGAGATCCCCTTCCCTCACCGCGATCGGACCGGACTCGGTCATCGCACACCAATCCTCCAATATCCCCCATTAGCACGGACATTCGTCGCGTGCAGCTTCTCACCCTCCACGCGCGACCTCGGCGCGCCGACGCACCGTTGGTATCGTATCGGTGGATCACGATGTCCAAGGCGATACGCGCCTGCTGGCACTGCTCCCATATTGCGAATTGCAATCGTACGCACGTTGTTATACCGTCCCCGCGCATTGATCGGCCATCGCATCGTCGTGGGCATCATCGTGATCACGGGCATCGTCCCGGGTTTCGAGTCGTCTGTATCGGCGCAAGGGCAGGCCGACGTGAAGCCCCCGGTGGTCTTGCACCATATGGATGCGATCTATCCCCCATCGGCCCTTACGGACCGCAAGCATGCAGACGTGGTGCTCGAAGTTACCGTCGACACGGACGGACACGTATCCAAGGTCGACGTAGTCCAGTCGGCCGGAGCCGACCTCGACGAGGCAGCACTCATTGCCGTGCGTGAATGGACATTCGTTCCCGCGATGCGCGGCGACAAACCCGTCGCCAGTCGAATCAAGGTCCCGTTCCATTTCGCGCCCCCGGCGCCGGCGCCCGAGCTCGTGACGCCTGCTCCCGGTGAACCGGAGCTTCCCCCAACGACCGCCGTGTCGCGCGAGGCGGCCGCCCCGACGCCGGCCACCCCTCCCGCTCCGACGACGCTTGGCGAAGAGACCGAAAACATCGTCGTGCACGGACGCTCTTCGCCGCCGAGCGTCGGCGCGTCCGATTTCAACTTGCGCGTCGGCGCGCTCGCCAACGTGCCGCGCGCGAATGCGAGCGAGTTGCTCAAGCTCGCGCCCGGAATCCTTCTCACCAATGAGGGGGGCGAGGGCCATGCCGAGCAGGTCTTCTTGCGCGGTTTCGACGCGCGCGAGGGGCAAGACATCGAATTCACGGTCGGGGGAGTTCCCATCAACGAGAGCGGGAATCTGCACGGAAATGGCTATGCGGACACGCACTTCATCATCCCCGAGATCGTCGAGCGCCTGCGCGTCGTCGAAGGCCCGTTCGACCCGAGGCAGGGTAACTACGCGGTCGCGGGTAGCGCCGACTACCAACTCGGTTTGGAGAAGCGTGGCCTGACGGCGAAATACATCGCCGGAAGCTTCGGCACCCAACGCGCCGTCCTTTTGTGGGGTCCGCAAGAGGAGAGCGCCCACACCTTCGGTGCCGTCGAGGCCGCGAAGACCGAGGGGTACGGCAAGAACCGAGATGCACAGCGCGGCAGCGCCATCGGCCAGTACGAGGGGCGGCTCGGCGGCGGTACGTGGCGCCTCACCGGCCAGGCGTATGGGTCGAGTTTTCACAGCGCGGGAGTGATCCGCGAAGACGACTACGAGGCCGGGCGCATCGGTTTTTACGACACGTACGACAGCGGTCAGGGAGGCGACTCGATGCGCGCGTCGATCGCCGCCGACCTCGAGACGAAAACACGCAATACGACCCTCGCGCAGCAGCTCTTCCTCGTCAAACGCACGATGCGCATTCGGGAGAACTTCACCGGATTTCTCCTCGACGTGCAAACGCCGCTGCAGCAGCTGCACCCGCAGCGAGGCGATCTCATCGACCTGACGACCGACGAGCTCACCGTCGGTGGCCGCGGCTGGGCGCGCCTGACGGGCAGGGCGCTCGGACAGTTGCAGCAACTCGAGCTCGGGTACTTCGCGCGCTTCGATCAGGTCGGCGGCGAGCAGCAACGCCTATTTTTCCAGACGACAGTTCCGTATCACACGGACACGCGCCTTGTGTCGAACCTGGTCGATGTCGGGTCCTACGTTGCCGCCGAGATGCGTGCCGCACGCTGGCTCGCGGTCAACGGCGGCCTCAGGGCCGACGTCTTCTCGTTCGACGTGAACAACCTGTGTGCGGTGCAGTCGATCAGCAACCCGTCAACGACCAACCCACCGGGCGACACGAGTTGCCTCGATCAGCAGGACTTCGGCATGCATCGCGAGCCGAACCAGCGCGCCGACACTGTGTCGACTGCAGTGCTTCCCAAGGGCGCGCTCCTCGTGGGTCCGTTCGCGCACGTGACCCTGTCGGCGAGTTACGGGAGGGGCGTCCGGTCGGTCGACCCCATTTACATCACGCAGGACGTGAAGACGCCATTCGCGGCCATCGAGGCATACGAGCTGGGGGGCACCTATGCGGGTCCGATCGGCGCAGTCGACGTCGTCGCGCGCTCGGTCTTCTTTCGGACCCACGTCGACCGCGACTACATTTTCGACCAGACCGTCGGCCGCAACGTGATCGGCGTTGGGACGACCCGAACGGGGTGGGTCGGCGCTCTGCGCGCCACCGGGTCATGGTTCGACGAATCCGCCAATCTCACGCTGGTCAAATCGACCTACGACGACACCCACTTGCTCGTCGCGTACGTCCCCGACGTCGTTCTGCGTTCGGACACAGCCGTCTGGAGGGATCTCCCGTGGAAAGTACGCGGAGACCCCTTTCGCGGCGCACTGTCCGCGGGGATCACGTACGTCGGCCAGCGCGCGCTTCCGTTGGGCTCGAGGAGCAACACGATCTTCACGATCGATGCGAATGCCACGCTCGCCTGGTCGCACTTCGAGGTGGGTCTCATCGTCACGAACCTCCTCGATGCCAAGTACCGTCTCGGCGAATACAATTTCGAATCGAATTTCCAGCAGGGCGTTCCCCCAACCCTCGTGCCGAGTCGCCTCTTCACGGCCGGCGCGCCGCGCGGCGTCTTCGGGACGCTCACGATCAACTTTGGAGGGGCCTAGCTAGATGGGGCAGCACATCGCGCTCGTCGGGGCTTTCTTGTCCCTGCTGTCGTGCACGGGAACGACGGGTTACAAGCTCGTCTCCTTCTACGCTGCCGCCCAGGGCCCGTCTGACGCGCAGCCGGGATACACGTTCACGAACGACCGCGGCTATCATGTCTCGCTCAGCCGCGCCGTCATTCACATCGGAGCGATGTATCTGGACGAGAGCGTGCCAACCTCCGGCGCCGCCGAAGGAACGTGCACCCTACCCGGCACGTACGTGGGCGAGGTGCTCGGCGGTCGCGACGTCGACATGCTCGATCCCGGGATTCAACCGTTCCCGGTTGCGGGAGATGGCTCGACCATCCCGGCAGCCGTCGGACAAGTGTGGCTGAGCGGACCGGACGTGACCGCAAGCGGGCAAACCGCCCCGCAGTCGATCTTGCCGGACATTCTGGATATCGCCGGCACGGCGACGAAGGACGGTACGACGATTCAGTTTGCCGGCGCGATCTCGATCGAACCGGGCAAGGGGACGCCCAACCGAGTGCTCCCCGGATCGAATCCGATCTGCGAACAGCGCATCGTCGGGAAGATCATCGTCCACATCACGCTCTCCCAGAGCGGGACGCTGATCCTCCATCTGGACCCCAAAGTGCTGTTCACGAACGTCGACTTTTCGGGCCTGCCGCAATCCTCCAGCGACCCGACCCTCTTCGCATTCTTCAAGAATGGCGACAGCAATTCCGATCAACCAACCCGCAATCTTTACTCGAACCTCCGCGGATCGGGCGACGTGTACCGGTTCGAATGGCAACCCGCACAGAAGTGAAGCGCGGCGACAGAATTCTACGGAGATCCCATGAGACACTCGACGTTCGTTGTTCTCTCTGCCGCGGCGATGCCGCTTCTTCTTCCTCTCGGATCGTGCACAAGCGACAACTCGGGGAGCCCTCCTCGCCTCGACGCAGGCGCAATCGATACGTCCATCCCAGCAGCCGATGCCGAGGGGGGGGGAGAGACGGGCAGCGACGCGCCTGAAGGATCCTTCAACTTGCCTTCCAACCCGACCATTGATCCGGGCTCACTTGCGACGGGGCAACTGCTGCTGACGGCCTCTGGCGAGCTCCTCGCTTTCACCGGTTACAACTTCCCCGCGGTCAACCCAGGGGACCCCGTGTTTGCCGACGGATGGGAGGTTCGCTTCGATCACTTCATCGCCACGTTCGACAAAGTGATGCTGTGGACCAATCCGGAGACGTCGGTCACGGACCAATCGCAGGTGGGCTCGCTGGTCGCCGAGGTCGACGGCCCGTGGGCGGTCGACCTTCACCAGAGCGGCGCGGGCTTTCCGTACATCGATGGCAAGGAGCCGGGTGAGCGCGCCGTTGCCTTCGGCGTGATCGCCAACCAGAACAAGAACGGTAACCAGCCATTTCTCACCGACGGGACGCGGTATGCAGTCGGCTTCAGCGAGGTCGTCGCGACGCCAAGCGCATTCAACGTCAATCTCGGACCCGACGGTCTGAGTCGCTATGCCCAAATGATCCAAAACGGCTGCGTCTCACTTTACACGGGCACGGCCACCTGGACGGGGAATCAAGGCCGCTGTGTTGTCGCGACACCCGTCGATGGCGGCGCCGAAGGAGGTGTATCGGGCGGCACGGGACAGGACCCCGAGTTTGCGAGCATCCCCACGGCCGTCAACTTCGACCTGTGCTTCAAGCCGCGCACGGCGTTGCCCGCCGGGATGGTCGAGACGACCTACGTCAACTGCGACAATCAGGACAACGCAGGACCAGGCATCAACATGGAGCCCCATCCGCGCGGCGTCGCGTTCAAGTCGAACACGTACACGGTCGGCGAGGTGACGTTCCACACGGACCATCCATTCTGGGAGAGCATCAAGCACGACACGCCGGCGCACTTCGACCAGTTCGCCTCCCAAGTGAGCGGCGGCGACGGCGGTGTGCCCACCGTGCACCTCGAGGACATGAAAGGCGTCGACTACACCGGTTTCAAGGACAAACAGGGGAACATCGTGGCATGGCGCATCTGCGACCCGAATTACAACAATCCGAACGGGGGCTCGCGCGTCGGGCAGATGAACTTCGACCCATTCGGAGTACCGCACTGCACGAACAACGATTCGTCGAACGGGCTCTGCGACTATTACGACTACTCGAAGTACAACCAGAGCACGCAAGGGCACTGGAACGGCGCCGAGGGCCTGTGTTTCGTGAAACGCAATTACCCGTCGCCCCGATGACCCTCTTTGCTTGGAAGCGCAACGGCCGCTCCGCTCGCCGCTGAGGGTCGACCAGCGTTGCGCCGTCCGTCGCGAAACGCCGGCCATCCAACCAAGCTCTCACTGCCTCCCTCCAGGGCGTCACGGCGTCGCGCGAAGTATGCTTTCGGGGTCGAGCGACACGATAGGCGACGTAGGATGTGTTCATGGCGCTCAATGGCGAAGAACGAGCGTCATCGCACGCCGACTCGCCCTTGCCAATCCGCGCCGATGACGCCTAAAGCGGCAGACAAGGCGCCGCACCGATGCAACAGGACGCCCGACATCGACGTGGAGGCGTCGGAATGGGACGCTCGTACGACAATGAGGCGGCGTAGATGGACAGACGCCGCTCGCTGGATGCAGCGTGACACAAATAAGGCGCCACGAGACCCGAAACGGGCGTCGCGGCCATTCGACATGGCGATCGATCTCGAAGACGCGGCGTCATGTCCCGTTGACGCGGCGCCGTACCCGGCTCACATGACGCCGGGCCTCCACCGAAGGCAACGCGTCTCTGCTCAGGAGCGCGTCAGCACGCCTCTCGCGCCTGCGCGCAACGACCCGGATGAACTCCGCACCGTGCAAGGGGCGCACCCCCTGACGGCTGGGGAGCTCGAGACCCGACACGACGGAGCGCACCGACCGATAAATGTCTGCGCTCGCAGGGGTCATTCCAAGACCCATGACTCTCGTTGTTTTGTCGCACCCCACGATTCATTCACAAAATGCAAAGGAGCCTGGATGGTTTTCGTCGCGCCCAAGCGAGGCCGGCGGCGGCGATGAGGAGCCGCACTCACGTGCGGTGACGATTCCCGGGCGGCGGCAGCGCGCCGGGATCGGCGAAAAACACCGATGGCTCGCCTAGAGCGCCGTCACGTCCGCACGTTCGCGATGCGCATCAGCCCACTTCGACAGGGCGCGCGGCAGCGTCAAGCCCAACGTCAGGATCTGCGCGATGTTCGGTCTCACCGCGGCACGCGCCGGCATCCCCTCGAACCACATGATCGCGGTCAGCAGCCACATGTCCGCCGCTGACCACCCACTCGATGCGATCGTCGGACGGCCGAGAGAAGATGCTCGTGCGGCGAGCGCGTCGAACGCGTGCGTCACACGTCCGAGCATCTCGCCTTTCACCTGGCCCCACGCAGGATCCTCGCGCAACACGAAATAGCGAGTGCCCACATCGACGGTCGTGTTGAGCGCCACGTCGACCAGCGCCGCTACTTCCAGCGCGAGAAATGCGTCGTCGCCCTCGGGCCAAAGCCGAGGCGCCTCGGGATAGGCTCGGTCGAGCCAGTGGACGATGGAACCCGAGTCGCCGAGCGCATGGGGTCCGTCGACGATGACGGGGATAGTGCGCACCGCCACGAGGCGCCGCGCTTCCTCGCGCCACGCCGGGTTTTGCAGTGCGTCCCGGAGCTCCACGGACAGACCCTTGTGCGCGAGCGCCAAGCGCGTGCGACGAGAGAACGGGGAATGCGGTAAGTGATAGAGCGTGCGCATCAGTCGTTCCTCTTCTGGTCTGGCTCCGGCTCTGCAGCTCGAGGAGGGAGCGACGGCGCTCCCCTCGAACGAAGCTAATTCGTGATGAGCTTCATCCCGTTCGAGATGAGCGGTTGAACCGGCGTGATATCGGTCACTGGCGTGTCCGCGATGTAAACGAACTTCAGCGTCTTGATTTGGGACAGCGGGGCGAGGCTACTGACGCGTGTCTTTTTGATGCTCACCCGCTCGAGCTTCTTCAGACCCGCGATCGGGTTCAAGTCGCTGATGTTCGTTTCGTCGAGCATCAATTCGGTCAGATTGACGAATGAGGCCACGGATTTGAACTCGTCATCGCCGACGAGTGTGTGGGAAATGTCCAGCCGGTCCATCCGCTTCAGTCCCTCGATGGGCCGGAGGTCTTTCACGACGCTGAAGGAAATGCGAAGCGACTCGAGCGTCGTCAGCTTTTGAAGCGGCGTCAGATCGTCGTACTCCCCGGAACCCAGGAAGAGGTCTTTCAACGACGTCAAAAGCGGGAAAATGCACGGATCGATCTGGTGGACCTTCACGTTGTTCGCAAGGTTGATCGATTTGATCTGAGCGAGGTCGCCTGACGTGATCGGCCCCTTGTCCTTACCGAGCTTCCGACGGATCTCGCGCTCGAGGTCCGGCTGATCGGTGAAGTCGACGGTCGCAGCGTGCGGCTTGCATTCCGTCGCGAGCTTCTTCTTGATGGTGGCGACCGGAGCGGGAGGCGGCGGCGCGGCGGGCGGCGGCGTGACTGCGCTCGGGAGG
>JALYHX010000719.1 GCA_030776305.1 Myxococcota bacterium | reverse complement strand
GGCCATGGCGGTGACGTCGGAACCGGCGTTCGCGTCCGAGATGGTCGCGTCGGCCGCGCCACCGCCATCGCCTCCTGCGGTCGCATCGAAACCGACGCCAGCGTCACTCGCGGCGCTCGCATCTGCGCTGCCGCTCGCATCGCTCCCCCGGCTCCCGCCGCCGCTATCACCCGCGTCGCCTGCGACATCGCCACCCGTAGGCCCGACGACGCAGCAAATGCCGAGCGGCGCGGTGCACGTCAGGGGTCCACACGAGACACCGACACTGGGTCCACCGGTCCCCACGGCGCTACTCGATCCGCTTCTGGACCCGCTCGACCCGCTGACCATACCGCCACTCGACCCGCCGCTCGAGCTGCTGTTGCTGGGCGCGTGCCCTCCTCCGTTGTCGGACGACGAACCGCATGCCGCCGCGGCGACCGCACCAAGAGACAGCGTGAAGAAGAGGCGTGCCCGTTTCATGAAATTGGCCTCCGCATGACCGGTTGAAGGTTGATCGAACGGAACTCGCCAGTCTCGGTCACGGCATGCTGAATCATGCTGTCTTCAACGCTCCCATCCAGAACGAGGCAAGGACGAGAACAAAGAAAACGAGAACCGTTGCAGTGGCAGGGCCCACCATATCAGAAGGTTGCTGTATTTCGGTCGAAACCAAGCGAGGCCGCTGGCGGGATGAGGAAACGTACTTCCTGTACGTTGACGATTCCCGACGGCGGGATCGCGAAGGGATCGGCCGAAATACACCAACCTTCTAGAGTTCGCTCGCCGTGAACGCCATGACATCGCAGATCTCGGTCGTTGCGCATGCGAGCGCCGCCAACCGGTCGACCCCGAGTGCGTTGCCACCGCTCGGCGGGACGCGCGTGAGCGCCGCGAGGAAGCGCTCGTCGATCGGGTACACGGGCAGCCCGCGTGCGCGCCTCGCGGCTTGATCCCGCTCGAAGCGCTGGCGCTGTTCGACCGGGTCGACCAGCTCGCCGAAGCCGTTGCACAGTTCGATCCCCGCGACGTAGAGCTCGAATCGTTCCGCAAAGCGCGGGTCGCTCGGCTTCTTGCGCGCGAGTGAGCTCTGGGTCGCAGGGTAGTCGACGATGAAGAGACCGCGGTCGGAACGTGCGAGCGCTGGCTCGACGCTCTCGACGAACGCTCGATAGTAGCGGTCCTCGTCGCTCGCTGCCGCGTCGAGCGTCTCGTCTTCCGCCCATCCCGCGAAGCGCGCGAAGGCATCGCACAGCGGCAGGCGTTCGAGCGGCGGACGTACGTCGACGACGCGATCGCCGAGGTGGACGCGACCGCCGGTCACCGCCGCGACGAGCTGCTCGGTGTCGCGGATGACGTCGTCGATACCGGCGGGCGCGCGGTACCACTCGAGCATCGTAAACTCGGGGTTGTGAAGCGCTCCCATCTCGTCGCGTCGGAAGCACGGCGCAACCTGGTAAATTCGCTCCCAGCCATCAGCGAGCAGGCGCTTCATCTGGTACTCGGGCGACGTGATCAACCACCGCTCGGGGCTGCGATCCGCGCCGACGACCTCGAACGCATGAAGATGCAGGTCCATCCCGGGCGACGGAACCATTGCCGGCGTTTGCACCTCGACGAACCCGCGCGCATCGAAGAAGCGTCGGATGTCGCCAAGGACGCGCGCGCGCTCGCGCAATCGCTTCATCGGCGGTCACCGCGCGGTGCGAGCCCACGCAGGACGAGTTCTGCGAGTTGGCCGGAGGCGCGCGACAGTCCTCCGCGGTCTGCCTTGCCGAGCGCCCAGGTCATCGTGATGCCGTCGAGCGCTCCGAAAATCGCTCGAGCGGCAAGATGCGGCGAGACGTCGTCGCGCAGTTCGCCTGCCAGCTGCCCACCCGCCACGACGCGCGCGATGACGTCGAGGTAGGCGTTGAACTTGGGTGCTGCATGCTCTTTCATGAGCTTCGTCGACTGCCGCAGGATCACCGTGATGACTTCGGCCAGGTCGCGTTCGCCTTCGAGGAGTCCAAGCTGCAACTCGATGATGCGGCACAACTTCTCGGGCGCGGTCGTCGATTGGGGCAGTTCGGCCTCGAGGAATGCGAGGAGTCGCTCGACGCGATCCTCGAACAGTGAGACCAGGAGATCGTCCTTCGACTTGAAGTACAAGTAGATCGTCCCATCGGCCACGCCTGCGGCGGTGGCCACCTCGCTCACGCGGGTTGCGTGGAACCCCTTCTTGGCGAAGACGCGCACAGCGGCGTCGAGGATGCGTTCGCGCTTGTCCCCACTTCGCTTTGCACGCGACGCCGGGCGGCGGCGAGCGCTGAGTGAGGATTCACTCATCGCCGTCGGAGCTAGCAGAGGCGCTGGGGTTCGGTCAACGCAGGCCGCCTGTGGCGAAGACCTGCTCCGCGAACGTGGCGACCTCGTGCCCCATCCAGGGCCCCAGCAGCGCGAGCGCGGCGATGACCGCGAACAAGCGCGGCAAATGCGCGAGCGTGGGGTCTTGGATCTGCGAGGCTGCTTGAAACGCGGCGACCAGCAGCCCGACGACCGCGCCGATGGCGAGCACTGGCAGCGAAACCGCGATCATGACGAAGAGCGCCTGCTGCGCGACGTGCACGAGCGTGGCGGGCGTCATCCTGGGTCACTCCGTCGTCGCGTCCGACCCGGCTCCGTCGGTCCCGACGTCGCCCGAGCTCTCGCCCGGCGCGTCGATGCTCGTATCGACGGATGCCTCGGTGGGGGACGGGCCGGGCGTGCCATCGACGCCGGTCTCGTCGACCGATGCTTCCGCGGACGGGCTCGGAGGGGCGGGGCTCGCGTCGCCGCCGGCGTTGTTCGACGAGCATACGGTGGTCGTTGCTTTGGTGCGGTCTTGCGGACAACACCGACCCAGCGCATAGGTCGGCGACGTCGTGCATACGAGCCCGCTCGAGCAGTCGTCATTGCCACTATTTCCAGCCTTCGTGTTGCAAAGCTCTCCTTCTCCTTGCCCGGAGCAGGCACTGACGACGGCAAATGCGATGG
>JALYHX010000718.1 GCA_030776305.1 Myxococcota bacterium | reverse complement strand
GCGGTCGGAGCTCGATGAGCGCCGACCGCACGCGCGCCACGGGTACCGCGACGATGACGAACGTCGCGCCGGTCACGAGTTCGGACAGCGAGCCCACCCGCTGCTCCGCAGGCACACTCGCGTGTGGGTCATACGCGCGGTGCGCGATTCCGGCCTCTGCGAAGAGCTGGCCAAGTGCTCGCCCGAACCTTCCGTAACCGAGGATCCCGACGACGTCTTGCGGTGGGAGGCTCACGATTCAATCTCCGAGGCGGTTCTCGCGAGGCGGCCTGCGGGTGATCGGCTCACGACGGAGTCTCTTGCGGCGTGGTCACCATATCACCCGACATGCGCGGCACTGTAGCGGTCACGGCATGGATGCGCACGCGGCTCTTGATGTGCTCTCCTGAGTACCGTGGGGCGCTCTCGATCGCATGCCCGTGGCGCGCGCCTGGCCGTGCGTCGCCTGCGGGGGATAGCCATGTTCACTAGGGGTACGTCGCAGGCCGAAGTCGCGAGGCGTCTGGGGGTGACCCGCGAAGCAGTGCGGCAGTGGGTCGACGCTTGGCGAACGGGAGGACCGGCGGCGCTGGGGCCGCGCCCGCGGATTCGACGAAGGCGCGTGGAGCTCGTCCAAGTCGCGAGTGCGCTCGCACGCGCGCGCCGTCCTTCGCACGCGGTGCTTACGACGCAACGCGTGCGGCAGATCATCGAGCGGGTTTTCGTCGTGAGATATTGCGCGTCGAGCGCGCGCGCGATCCTGCATTGCCTAGGATTCGCTTACTCGCGTGATGGGGGGTGGGAACGCGCGAACTCCGAGCAGAGCCGGGCTCGAAGGTTCGACACGAGGCGGCGAGCGTCTAGAGACATGGCCTCTACTCATGGGCTTCACCTCGCTCCCCAGGTCCACGCGAAAGCGCGTCGACGACCGCGGCCACGACGCGCTGGGGTACCGCGAAGGTCGCATCGATCCCCGAAACGCGCGCGAAATATGCGTCGGCCCCATCGATGCGAGCGCCAGCGCCAACGACGATGCGCGTCTCCCCCGCGCCCGCGTCGCCACCCCTGGTCCGCGCGATGATCTCCAGCGTCGGCCGACTCATTCCCTCCTCTGCAGCGGGCGCACCGAGGTGAAGGGCCGTCTGCGCGTGCAAGCCTTCGAGCGCCCCCTCGAGCTTGTCTGCGTCACCCGCTTCCCCGGCTTCTCCGCCCTGGGGAACGAGCCGATCCCCCGTGCGCTCGAACACGAAGGGCGTGCTGCCGCGCACGAACGTGACGCTCTTCAGAACGGTGGGGTCGATGCGGAAGCGATTGCGATCTATCGACGGATGCGAGACGAGCGCGCGCAGCCCTGCCGGAGCCACGAAGACCGCCGGGTCCTCGCGCGCGCGGGCGTATACGCCGCCGTCGCCGTTCGCGCCGAAAAGCACCGAAACGCGACGCGCCCCTCCATCGATTGCGGGATCGGTGAGTGTGAGCGCCACTGTGCACGAGCCGGCCCGATCGAAGCCGAAATTCCCCTCGTCCGATTCGTCAATCCACACATCTGCCTTCGCGTGCGCGATGGCGCCCGCAAGGTCGGCGATCGACAACGCGTCTGGCGCGAAACCCGAGGGCGAGCGCATCGCCCAAAGATTGTTGCGTAGCTCGAGGCGTTCGGCCACCGCGGTGCAGCCGTTGTCAATCGCGACGACGGCACCCGCGTCGAACGGAGGACGCCAAATCTCGCGCGAGCGCAGCGCAACCGGGTGAGGCTCGAAGCGGCGAGCCACGGCCCGCGGCAGCCGCAGGATGGCGCCGTCGTCGAGGCGGCGCGCGAGCACCACGTCGTCAGGCCCCGGCGCCGAGAGCTCGAGCGTTTCGCTCGCTCCGTCGCGAATCCGCACGATGATCGCGCGCGAACGCATGGCGAGGTGCTCACCCGCCGCCGCGGCGTGTACTTCGATCGCCCTTGCGCCCGCCAGTGCGCCGGCCAGGTTGTTCGCCGATTCGCTTTCCTGCGGGTCGAGGTCTCGGTCGCTAGGAGCGCGTTCGTGCCAGCCGGTCCCTTTGCGCGCGATCTCGACGAGCGGCCCGCCGTGCTCGGTCGACTCCAGGCGGATCTGCTCGATCTCGTCGGAAGACGCCAGGAGAGGAGCCGTATCGACGAGTGACTCGGGCGCGACACCCATCGCTTCGAAGAGGGCGTTCGAGGTGCATGCCGCCCTCTGCCATGGCTCCGCTCGCAGCCTTTGCACGACGATGACGTCGTCGGGATGTCCTGGACAGACTCCGCCGAGCTGGAGCTCGACATCGCGCCGGCTTGGATCGCGCGGCACGACCTGCACGTTCATCGCTGCGCTCGCCGCTCGATCCGCATCGGCATCGCCCAAGAAGCTCTCCGCGCGTGCATCCGCCAGCGCGTTGAAAAGACGGTCTGCGGCGGTTCGCGCCGCGCGCAACCGCTCGCCGACGACACGGAACGCGCCGCTTTGGTGCTCGAGCGCAAAGCCATGACCATCGGCCGTTCGCACCTCGAGACGAGCGACGTCGTTGACGCCGAACGGGACGAGGACGCGATCGCGATAGGCGTCGGCGCCTCGAAGAAGCTGCACTTTCAGCGACCTCTCGACGACGAATGCCCCTTCGTCGTCGATGCTCATGTAGGCTGCGCCATCCGGGCGTAGCGCATCCGCGCCGAGCGCAAACCGATACTGAAGCCGTCCGAGCGTCACGCGGCCCCGCGCGCGTGGTGCGTCGAGCCCCAGGCCAGCGACCCCGGTCACATCGCGCACTCGTGTGGCGAGTTCCAGCTCGCGCAGGAGCAAATCGACCGCGGCCGTCTCCGCGCGTTCGCGACGCGGAGAGGTCATCATCCATGCGGACGACGCGCCCGGTCCCGCATCGTCATCGCGCTCGAGAACGAGGCTCTCTCGGTCGCGCTCGAGCTCGACGCGCGTTGCCTGGTCGGTGCGGAACGACGGAAATACATCCTTTCGGCGCGCAGAGCGGTCCGCGTCCGATACCGTCGAGCGGTCGACCAGGTACGCGTACGCGGCGGCGATCGCCGCGACGCCTACGAGGGCGATGGGCGTCGCCGTCGCGCGCGCCTTCACGGTGATGATCCGCGTTGCGGCGGCTCGTAAGGCTTGTCCTCCGACGAACGTCGCCAGCCCCAGACGGCGGCACCCAGTAGGAGCGCGGCGAGCGGCATCAACATGAGCACGTAACGCCGCACCTCATTCCGCCCCTGTTCCGAGACGCGTATCCCCGCGGCGACCTCCGCTTTCTCGGGTACGTCGACCACCTCCGGTCTCGCAGCGAGCCATGAGAGGGCGCTGTCGACGAGGAATGCCGCCCCATGCAAAGGGCGTGGCTGTCGCCAGTTTTCTTCGGCCAGCGCAAAACGGCTTCCAATGACGACGGCGCGCGGACCATGTGCCGCGCCTGCCGTGAGGGCCGGGCGTTCGCTTGCCATCGCGAGGACGAAGGGCCCTCGCGGGTCGGCCGGATCTCGCGGTGGCGCGTCCGTCCATTCGCTGGCCCCCACGATGCTTCTCTTGGCGAAGGCGCCGTCGCTGGTGACGAGGAGGTCGGCGGCTGGTGACGCGCCTGGCGGCGAGACGTGACGAAGTGACCGTGCAAAGAACACGGCGACCCGCGGCGGGTGGGGGTCGGTGCTGCTTGGGGCGAGGCTTGCCGTGACCGGATGGGATCGCGCGGTCACCAGGAACCCCTCGCCATGCGTATCGGGGATGGCGACCTCGGGGTCGAGATCGTGGACGAGGTCATCGTCGAGGGCGATACCGAACGGTGCCAGCGACTCGTCCAGCCCCGAATGCGTCATGCCCGTCTCGCCCCCGGATTCGATCGGTCCGACGGCCGCCAGCAGGCATCCACCGTTCATGAGCCATACGCGCAACCGATTCGTCTCCGCCGGCGCGAATTGGGCATGCGCACCCGCAATCACGACGACGGTGCAACCCGCGAACGGTTCTCGCGTACCGGGGGAAGTGACGTCCACGGTGACGAGTTCGTAGTTTCCTTTTTCGAGCAGATCGCGAAGTCCGCCGAGCCACTCGCGCTCGTCCTTGCCTGGCTCGAGTGAAAGCTCCCCGTGACCCGCGGTGAAACAAAGGCGCGCCTTATCGCCGCCGAGCACGCTGCGGATGGCTTGGGTGAGTGCGCGCTCCTCGCGCGGTTTGACGTGGACGTCATCGGATGTGACCTCGAACATGTCCTGCGGCGTAAGGAACCAATGTTTGTCCCCATACGCGACGATGACGATTGCGTCCGTGGCGATGCGCCCGTTCTCCGTTCGCCCCGCCTCCAGTCTGAAACGGTGCTGCAAGTCGACGAGCTGAATGGCGTCCCGGTCAGGATCAACCCAGTGGATGATCACCTTCGATGACTTGGCTTGGTAAGACGCGAGAAGTTGCCGCAGGCTCGCCTCCAGCGGGTCGCCGGGCCCCGTGATGACCCAGAAATCGACCTGCTGTTCGAGGGTGTACAGCGTTTGGATTGTCGCCGGGTTCAGTGACCAGCGCTTGTCCTTGGTCCAGTCCCACCGGGTGAAGTGTCGCGCGCTGAGCACGTTGACAATCCCCGCGATTACGATCGCGGCGATGATCCCGGCGAGCTGAAGAAGCTGCGCCGCGTTGAAGGGTTGGAGGCGCCGCGCGACACCTGAGCGATCCGGAGCGACGACTTTCACCCCCATCTCCATGAGTCGACGGCGCATGTGGCAATGAACAGCGGCAAGACGACGAGCGTGCCGTAGAAGACGACGTGCCGAGAGTCGACGACTCCGCTCGCGAAGTCGCTCATGTGCGCCCAAACCGAGACGTGCGCGCAAATGTCGTGCATCAACGTGCCATCGCGCGTGACGAATTCGCCGACGCCGAGGATGAAGAGGACCAAAAGGAAGAGGGCGGTCCAGACCATGGCCAGGAATTGCGATCGGGTGAGCGCGCTCGCGCACAGACCTAGCGAAAGATATCCCGCGCCTACGAGGGCAATTCCCAGGTACGCGCTCGCTGCCGCGTTCCAGTCGAGTGTTCCGGTACGCTGCAGGATCACGAGATAAAGAACCGTCGGAAGCCACATCGCAAAGTACGTGGTCAACGCCGCGGCGTACTTGGCCAGAACGACGGACGCGCTCGACACTGGCGCCGTCATCAACGTCTCGATGGTGCCACTGCGGCGTTCCTCGGCGAACAAGCGCATCGTCATCGGAGGAATGAGCATGAAGAGAACCAGATAGAGGAGCACGGTGTTCCCGAAGAACGCCGAGAGCGGACTCTCATCGCTCGCCATGTCGGTTGCGCGGGAAAAGTGATCGATGAGCAAGAAAAAGTGCATTCCTTGAACGACGAGGAATACGACGATGAGGACCCACGCGAGCGGCGTCACGAAGAACGCAAAGAGCTCGCGCTTGTAGATTGGCCAGAATCCCCTCACGCGTCGCTCTCCGGGATCGGGGAATCCGAGGCGGTGAGGGCCGCGAAAACGTCCTCGAGAGATCCGCCCGAAGAGCGAACTTCGCGCACGCCGAGGTGAGCACCGACGAGGGCGGCGACGCATCGCTCGGTTGCATCGGTGCGCTCGTCGCTCGTGAGCGTTTTGGTAAAGGACACGCGCAGCCGCAGCGCGTCGATCGGGGATGTGAGGCGAGACGTCGAGACCCCATCGATCGAGCGCAGCGCCTTCTCGGCGATCTCGACGTCGCCGCGCACCGTGATCTCGATCGCCGTCGCTCCGCGCATCGCCCGAATGCGGTCGGTGGGTCCTTCCGCGACGAGCTTGCCTCGATGGATCAAAAGCACGCGTGTCACGCACGCTTCGACCTCACCCAGGATGTGCGTCGAGAGGACGACGGTATGCTCGCGACCGAGATCGCGCACGAGCGCCCGCGCTTCGCGAATCTGATTCGGGTCGAGCCCTGCTGTTGGCTCATCCAGGACGACGATTGGCGGCTTCGCGACGATCGCATCTGCGAGCCCGACGCGCTGTCGATACCCCTTGGACAGGTGTCCGATGAGCTTGTGAGCGACGTCGACGATGCCGGCTTTGTGCATCGCGTCGTCCACGTGCCCCGGCCTCGAACGCCCGGGTACCCGTTTGATCTCGGCACGAAAGCGCAAATATTCGACGACGCGCATCTCCGGGTAGAGCGGGACCGCTTCGGGCATGTACCCAACACATCGGCGCGCCTCGAGCGGATCGTCGATCACGTCGTGTCCGGCGATGGTGACCTTCCCTGCCGTCAGTCCAAGGAATCCGGCAAGAATTCGGAGCGTCGTCGTCTTGCCCGCGCCGTTCGGCCCCAGGAACCCCACGACCTCTCCGGTGCCGACGTCGAATGAAACGTCGTCGACGGCGAGATGGGCACCGTAGCGCTTCATCAGATGCGAGACGGCGATCAACGCGCCGGTTGTACCGCGACACCCTTCGCGTGTCATACGCTGCGCTCCCCCTCGGCGGACACCCGCGATCCGTCCTGGACACCCCCGCCACCCCAGCTTCGTTGGGGGATACGCCCATGAGACTTCTGGCATGACCCTCGCTCCAGCCGGTCGACACGATCGCAATGTCAG
>JALYHX010000717.1 GCA_030776305.1 Myxococcota bacterium | reverse complement strand
GATGCGCTTCGCGAGCGTCTCGAGCAGTCGGCAGCTTCGTGACCGCTCGACTGTCCAATATCTTCGTCGCTTCCGCCTCCTCTTCTGCTGAAGAACGCCAGAATTGAGAAGGCCGGGGATTGGGAGCACAATCCCGCTGCATCCATCCGCTGATGCTGCGCATTCGAAGCCAACTCGAAAGCGTCCTCGAGCCTTGCTCCAGCCGTCGTTTTCCATGTCCGCGGACGGCTGTACCACCCCCCGCGCGATGTCGCATTCTGGCGTACGCGCTGAGTTACGTCATCGCGCTAGCCACCCGGGGACCCCGCGTACCGTCGCCGAGTTGGGCTATTCTGACTCACCGCCGTGCCCGTCGGGGACATACAGCCAGTATCCGAGCTACGCCCCGGCTACCTGCTCGACCGGTACGAGCTGCTGTGTCTTCTCGCTCACGGCGGCATGGCCAGCGTCTGGGCGGCGCGGCCGGTAGAGGGGCATGGCGCCGAACGAATCGTCTCGATCAAAACCATTTTGCCGAAGTTCGCGGCTGACCCCCGCTTTCAGGAGATGTTTCTTCGCGAGGGTGGACTCGCGGCGCGCATCAGCCACCGGAACGTCGCGCGAATCTTCGACCTCGGCGAGACCCACGGGATCTTGTACATCGCGATGGAGTATGTCGATGGCGACGCTCTGTCGAAGCTCCACCGGGCATGCCAGAAGCAAGGCTTAGCCATTCCCGCCGGCGTCGCGCTGCGATTGCTCGCCGACACTTGCGCCGGACTGCACTGCGCACACGAGCTGAGGGACGGCACCGGACGACTGCTCAACGTCGTCCACCGGGACGTCAGCCCGCCGAACATCCTGATCAGTACGGCGGGAGTCGCGAAGCTCATCGACTTCGGAATCGCCAAAACACAATTGCGCTCCGGAGAGGACACGGATTCAGGGACCCTCAAGGGCAAGACTCGGTATATGGCCCCCGAACAGGCGCTCGGCGAAAACGTCGATCGACGCGTCGATATCTGGGCTGTCGGCGCCACGCTCTACGATTTGCTCGCCGGCCGTCCCCCGTACACGGGCGACAACCTTCTCGCGACGTTGCAGCTGATCGTCTCCGGCCACCCACCCCCGCCGCTTCCGCAAACCGTTCACCCTGCCGTCGCGGCGCTCACCGAAAGGACGCTCGCACATAGGCCGGACGGTCGCTTTGCAACGGCGACTCAACTGCGCGAGGCGATAGAGCGCGCGATGATCTTGGCGAAACTGGATACGACGTCCGCGGAGGTAGCCGCGTTTGCGGCGCCATTTCTCAACGAACGCGCCGAGGCGCGCCAGCGCACGATCGACCTGGCGCTCAAGGCGGCTGCCGAGCGAAGGCGCAACGACCACGAGCCACACGCGATGAATATGACGACCGGCACTGGGCCTTCCGCCACCGCAGCGGCAACGTCCGACGGGCCTCCGGCGCGCGGCCGCTCGTTTGCGGCAGTCGTGGTCGTACTGCTACTCGCCGTGTTGGTCATGGCGGTCGGCGCGGTGACGACGATCCTTCTCACGATGGATCGATGGAAGTAGTGTGCGATCCGCCCCCTGCATGGGTATTCGGGCGGAGCGTGTGGCGCGGCTCAGGCGACGGCGGCTGGGATGACTTGCCCCACTGTGATGAGCGACGAGATGACCGCCGGATCGACACCGACTGCCGCGAGCATCGTTTGACCGAACGAGGCCAAGGTGTTCACAGCCGCGATGTCTCCGGTCCGCGAACCCAGACCGCTCTTCGAATCAATCGCGAGGGCCCCGTAATCGTTGCCGACCGGGCCGACGCCGCCGATGACACCGCCGCGAAAAGCCTTACCAATGGTAATCGATACCTGATGATTCGGGTTGTGCTGGCGACCATCGGCACTGCCCGGACCGAGCGTGCGGCCAAACACGTTCAGCGACATGAGCGTCACCTGGTCTTGTAGCCCTAGCGACGCGAGCTGAGACATGAGCGACACTATCGTGGCGACGCCCGAAACCGTCTGGGTAGTCTCGGTCTGAAGCCCTATGTCTCTATGATTGTCGCCCCCAAACGGGATATGGACGGTAATGACAGGAGTCACCTTCATCTGGATGAGCGCCGTGGCGGCAAGGATTTGGGACGCCGGACTGTTGTCCTTGATGGACCCGAGCTGGCTCAGCAAATTCTGCTGGATGCCGCGCACCTCTTGCTGCGACGTGGCCAAGGAATCGATGTACGCGCGCTGCGACGTCGTCGCGCCGGTGCGATAGAGATCGTAGAGCTGATTCAACGTCTGGTCGCGCAAGGGCTGAAGCTTCGTCAGCGGCCCTGCGGGACTCGTGAGCGTCGCCTTGAGTGCGAGCGCCGGTATGATGGGCAGGGCCTGCCCGCCGTACGTCAACCCCTCGGACGGTGACGTCGCCCCGAGGCTGATCGGTTGAGACTGAATCGTCCCCAGGCACGACGCCAGTTGCTTCGCCAAGACCGATGGCAGCATCTCGTCTGCCTGGGTCGCGTTCATGAGCCTCAGCACGTCGGGCTCCTTCGGATGGACCGGCGTGTTGGTCATGAGATGCCAGAAACAAGTGCGATCGAGGACGCTCTGCGAGAGCGTCGCCCACGGCGCAGCTGCGGTGAATGGCCGGCCTCCGAGGGTCAACGGCACCGGGGACATGGACGGATCCGCGCTATGAACGATCTTGGGATCGTCGTAGGTGCCGGGCACGCTCGCGTTGATGGGATCGCCGTTCCCTGACGTGTTGAAGATGATGTACTGCGCCTTGGCGAGCGAACCACACGGCGTCATCGGCCCTGCGAAAGCACGCCGGGGGTCGAGCAACAGCGACGCGGGCAGGCCGGTGGCGAGCGCGCGCAGCCCCACCCAGCCAGCGCCGAAGAGGGTCGACATCAGAGCGTGACGGCGAGTGATCATTGGACCATGTACTCCTCACAAACCAATGGACACGGCCGACGGCGCAAGGCAGGCGACGACGAATGTCGACTTGAGCGCATCCGACGCGGTGGCGCCTGACTGCACGGCATCGGCAAAGTGCGCCTTCAACAGAGATTGTGCCGGTCCAGCTCTCGGATCCGATGGCGTGAGTGCCATCACGATCTGCACGAAGTCGGCGATTGCCGCGTCCGGCTGCGCGCTCGACCACTGCCTCACGTTCGCGACGACGCGCCCCGCCGGAACGTCGATCACCAGCGCCGCGGCGGCGAGACAGATATTTTCCGTGCCCGCACGAAAAAAGAGCGTTGGCTGATTCGGTAGAACCGGAGCGACCGCGCCGCGACCATACCCGTCCGACGGCAACCCTGAAACGATCTGCGGGATCGTCGTTTGGAGGGCGACCTTCGACACAGCGTCTCGTCGGCACACGTCTGCAAAGCCGAGACGATAATCGAGTGCCGCGCAGAGATGGTCGCGTCGCGCGACAGCGATGACGTCGCCGCTGTCCGTCGCCGTCTGCGTCGCGGCTGCATGGGTCGTCAGCGGCGACGCAAGCAGCTCGCGCACCAGCCCGTTCCACGAGTAGCTCGAACTCTGGAAGACCCCGACGACGCGTTGAAACTCGGGATCGACCGGTTCACACGCAACGGAGTTGGCGTAGTAGCAGAGCTTGTTCGCCCAGGCCTGGGCGGTCAGCGGGTGCTGGGCAAGCGCCGTCGCAAGATCGAAGACGCTGCTCATGGGTGCAATGACACCGCGAAACGCGAACAGCCCCTTTTGAAGTGCGAACGTGGAGTCTGCCTGGTTGTGGTAATTCCACGAATACGTCGACGCGAGAATGGACCGATCGGGGTCGAGCGTCTGATGGCAAGAAAGGCATGCCGGCGCGGTGGCGTGCATGATATCGAGGCCGGGCGTCGTGGTCGGCGACGTGAGATCGGTGCCATCCACGCTCGCTCCGGTCGCCACGATGAGCGCCTGGTTGATGGTGACGCGCATCTGGTTGCTCGTATTCGTCTGCCAGTTTGCGAAGAAGGCCGGCGTCGTGAAGAAGCCGACGCGTGGCGTGTCGAGCACCAGTTCGCTGGTGGTTCGAAGGGTCTGCAGATCGTAAAAAGCCGTGGGCGACTCGCCCGACGATGGGGGACGAATGGTCACCATTTTCCAGGTATTGAAGTCGCTCGGGCCAAGCTGCGTCGCGGACGCGGTCCCTCCGTATTGCTGACACGCTGCGCCGCTCGGATTCGTCCGGTTCCGGAGCCCGCCATAGAGGATGTAATGAAGCGTGT
>JALYHX010000716.1 GCA_030776305.1 Myxococcota bacterium | reverse complement strand
CTCGAAGCGTTCCGACAAGCGGCGCGTAACGGGGCCCATCTGTCCGTCGCCCAGTGTCCGGCGATCGACCGATCGCACCGCGGTGATTTCCGCTCCCGTGCCGCACAAGAACATTTCATCGGCCACGTAGAGCTCGGTGCGGCCGATGGGTCGTTCGATGAATGGGATTCCGAGATCCTCTCGAGCGATCGAAATCAGGCTCTGTCGGGTGATACCGTCCAGGTTGTCCTCGGTGCTCGGCGGCGAGATCAGGCATCCGTCGCGGACGATGAACACATGCTCGGCAGAGCCCTCCGAGACGCGTCCCTCTTCGGTGAGCAGGATCGCCTCTGCATATCCGTGATCCATCGCCTCTCGCCGCGCGAGCGCGCTGTTGAGATAGCCAGCGGTGGCCTTCGCACGTGCCGGAATCGCAGTCTCGCGCACTCGCCGCCAGCTCGACACGCCGACGTCGATGGGGTCCGACGAGAGGTAGCGTCCGAGGGGGAGGCAGAAGATCGCGGTCGCGCTCGTCTCGGAATCCAGGATCGGCGAGAGCTCGTTTGAATTCGAGAACACGATCGGTCGAACGTAAACATCGCCGCGCATTTCATTCTGGCGCAAGAGTTCGATGATCAGGGCTGCCACTTCGTCTGGTGGCCCCGGCAAACGAAGCCGGAGGATGCGTGCGGAGCTCTCCAGTCTGCGAACGTGCCGGTCGAGACGAAATACGTTCACCTGCTTGCCGTCGTCGCTGCGATATCCGCGAATGCCAGCAAAGCAACCGAGACCGTAGTTGAGCGCGCGAGAGCGCACCGAGATGGTCGCTTCTTTCTCGGGTCGAAACGCGCCGTCGAAGTAAATGATTGGTTCCATGGGTCACGCCTTTCTTTCGAGAGGCCAGCGACCGAGGATCCGGCAAGTGAACCCGCGGCCACCGGCCGGGGTTCGTCGTCGCTTGCTATGCGCCGAGGACCCGACCAGTCCCTTTCGGGACTACGGATACGACGACGCGACGCGCTGCAAACAACGACATGTAGGAAGACCAATAGAGCCATGTCGAGGCACGCGCAAGCTGAAAGATACGGACACAAACGAGCAATCGAAGAGCAAAGGCCGCCCGCCAAAGTGATGCTCATGGAGACGATCATGAAACCATCCTCTCGCAAAACCGTTCATCGCCTCGTCGCCGCGCGTGCCCGGATCAGCGACCAGCTCGTGGACGATGCGCACACGTTCGACGAGCTCGGGGTCGATCCGCTCGGCCTCCTTATCATCGTCGTGCAGCTCGGGACCCTCGGAGAGTTGCAAGAGGTCTTTCCAATCGGCGCACTCGAGCGCGCGCGCACCGTCGGCGAGCTGGTGGACCTCGTGGATGCCCGACCCGCGCGTGCCACTGCCGCGTCGCTCGTGGAAGGGAGGGGCCGATGAACGCGGCGGAGAACGTCGTTACGTTCGTGCGCCCGGCTCCCCGACCGCCTGCGCGGCCTGCGCCGAGTGATCGCGCGCGCGCCGAGCGCGTGTCACTCGTCGTCCACGACTTCCGGCAACCGCTGAACGTGATCCAGCTGTCAGCGACCGCCCTGCTCGCGCACGCCGCGTCCGATGGGAAGGTCCCCGTCGAGCTCGAACGCATTCGGCGCGCGGTGACGACGCTCGCGCGAATGACGGATGACCTGCTCGACGTCTCGGCGTTCGAGGCGCGCGGACTGACGTTGGAGCGGGTGCCCGTGCGCATCGCGGCGCTGACGACCGAAGCCATTGCGTGCGTGCCGGGCCTCGCCGCGCGATGTGAAATCCGCGTGAGCCGCGACGTGGACGTGGTCGTCTTCGCCGACCCCGCACGCATCGTGCAGGTGCTCGCGAATCTGCTTGCGAACGCCGCGAAGTACGGCGACTCGTGCGCTCCGATTGAGGTCGACGTCACCCGCCGCCAGTGCGACGCGTGCGTCGCGGTCTCGAACCGCGGTCCGGGCATCCCGGCGAGCGAGTTGCCGTACGTCTTCGAGCGGTTCTATCGGGGCGCCGGCGCGCGCGTCGAACGGCCGGGCCTGGGGCTGGGGCTGACAATCGCCAAGGCGATCATCGAAGCGCACAGTGGACGAATCTGGGCGGAGAGCTTCCCGGGTGACGTGACACGTTGCGCATTCACGCTTCCGCTCGGGGCCGTGCGATGAAAGTGCGGGTCCTGGTGGCCGACGACGACGAGGAGTCTCGAGGGTCCCTGAAGGACGCGCTGTCGCCGCTCGGCTTCGAGGTGGTGGAAGCGCACGATGGCGCCGAGGCGCTCCAGGCGATCGCGCGCGCACTCGACGGGGATGCGCCTCGACTGGACGCCGTCGTACTGGACGTGCGCATGCCGGCCTTGTCCGGGCTGGGTGTGCTCAGCGTTTTGCGCGGGCACGCACCGCGCGTGCCGACGTTCGTCATCACGGGGCTCGTCGATCCCAGCATCGAAGCCCTCGTGATGAGACTCGGCGGCGCGCGGGTCTTTCGAAAGCCGGTCGATGTCGATGACCTCGTTGGCGCGCTCCTCGATGTGGCAGGCGTCCGGTCTGATTGCCGCCATCTGAGCGAGGATTAGCGAGAAATGAGGGCCTGAATCTACTCGTTCCACCCTACTGCATCGCCGAGCGTCATACCCACTTCCAGTCCGCGCCCCTCCGGTCCCGGACGTGCGTCAGCTCGACCTCCATGCCGCTCCGCAACCGCCCGCACCAGGGCCAGCCCCAACCCTCGCCCATCGCCGTCAGCGGTGCCGCGCCAGTAGCGTTCGAACATGTGCGCCCGCGCGGCTGCATCGAGCCCGGGTCCACCATCGATCACCGACAGCCGTACGCGGCCACCGTCGCGCGACACACGAACGAGCCTCACCCCCGACCCGTACTTCCTTGCATTCTCGACCAAGTTGCTAGTCGCCAGGGATACGAGACGCTCGTCGCCCTCGATGAGTGCCTCGTCGGGAGCCTCCACGCGCACCCCGGAGGGCGCCAATGCCCTCGCGACATCGGCGATGTTCACGATCATCGCGCCATGTGCCGCCGCTGACGTGTCGTCCGACAGGACGAGGATCGCTTCGATGACCTCGGCGAGTCTCGCGAGGCCCTCGCGCACGCGGCCGATCGCGTCGCGCGAAGCGTCGTCGGCCGGGCGCGCTCCCTCGAGCTCCGCCATGACCGCCGTGAGCGGCGTACGCAGCTCGTGCGCGATATGAGCGCTGTTGGCGCGCTCGCGTACCAGGGCGTCGAGCAGACGCCGCACGAGGGCCCCGAACACGGCCTCGAGTCGGGCGATCTCGCGCGTCCTTGCGACGGGGGGATCGATGGCCTTCTGGGTATCGACGATGCCCTCGGTCCAGCGTACCAGCGACGTGAGCTCCGCCACGGGCGCACGCAGCGCCCGGCGCACCGCCAGCCAGAGCGCGAAAAAGGCCGCGACAATCACGGCGCCCATCCCACGAGACAAGGCTGCGATCGCCGCGCGGTGCGCCCCAATCG
>JALYHX010000715.1 GCA_030776305.1 Myxococcota bacterium | reverse complement strand
GTGGCAGGGTGACCGTTCTCACCGTGCGACACCGACGCGAGGTTTATCGCTAAAGCCCGGTCGCGCGCTACTTTCGACCGCGCGCTTTTTTCGGGGTCTCGGCCCCGTAACGAGTCGATGCTGCGGCGGGTAGGTAGCGCTCGCCCCCTCCGCGGGGCAAGAGGAGCATTTCGCCAGCTCGAAGCGTCACGAGGGGACCCCCTCGTTACGCGGAGGCGCTCTGATCCGTGGCCTTGGTCCCTGGTGAGCGCTACGATGCCCTACTCGTTGGAGTGTTTGCACGTGAGAACACGCGAGACGAACGACGGTTGCTTGCATCGCGTGCGAGAATGATGCAAGAAGAAGGGCCCTTACCTGCCACGAGCCGGGCAACGTTTAGGGCGGGGTCGGAGGGGCCAATATGGACAGCAAGGACTTGCAAGCTACTGCTTGCGACTCGCGGCTTCAGCAGCCCGTCTGCGACCCGGTGGAACCTGCAGCCGTTCACCGTTTGGTGCTCGCACTGAACGGTCTTTGCAAAGCCGCAACACTGCAGTTTGCGCTTTCTGTGGGCCAGCTCGTTATCCGAGACTTGTATTCAGACGATTTGGGGAAATTTCGGACGCGCGATCGAAAGCACGAGCTTGCTTTGCGAAAGGTAGCGGCCCACACGGATCTCGCGATGAGCCCAAGCATGCTTTACAGCTGCATAGCGATCTACGAACTCTGTCAACGCCTCAGAATCGAATCGTGGCAGCACGTCTCAACCAGCCACATCCGGCGGGTGCTACCCCTCGAGCCAGATGCACAGGCACACCTCCTTCGCTCCGCAGAGACCGGCCGATGGCCGGTAAAGCGTCTGGAAGAAGAGATCATTGCTCTTCAGACACGCGGCTCATCGCTACCGGCGCGGGGCGGTCGCAGACGCAGCTCTCGCCTTCGCAAATGGATTCACGATTTTGAGAAGAGTCTCGAGTCGCTACCGAATCTCCTTCAGCCGAAAGACGCCGACGCCCAACCATCCCCCGAAAGCGTGCGCAACGCGACAGAGTTGCTTCGACGAGCCTCTGCCATGTTCGCTGTCATAGAGAACCACGCGCCACCCGATGAGCAAAGCTAGCGACGGCAGGTCGGCCGCCGCGGATTAAATCAAGTGATCCGCGTTCATAAGTGACATGGCGACGTGTTTCAGATCGCCCGCGGGCGCGACATGGCGTTTGGACTGCTATCAGTATGCGGGAATGACGCGCTTCATGGGACGCATGATATATTCCTTGAGGTCTTCCTCCAATGGTACTAACTGCCAGTGTTCATCGGGAACTTCTCGATGGAGAATGGAGGACGATGATGACTTCTAAAATCGCCATTGTCACCTTTATGAGTGTACCGATATTCGTCCTGGCCTGTGGTCAGGCTGCGCCGTCGCAGTCCGAACGCCGCACCAGCAGTATTTCCAATGCACTCAATGCTTCCTCGGTTCTGCTAACGCCGCAACCAGGTGTCGCTCACGGCGACAGCACCTCTGCTGCCGCAAGAGCAATGTCAAAGCCTCCTCAAGCTTTTCCACAAGGCGGGCCCTCAATCAGCGTGAGTCCATCAGGAAAGAGGTGAACCAATGAAACTCATGATTGCACTAAGCGTTAGTGCCGCGACTTCAGCGCTGAGTGTTGCAGCCAGAGCGGACCTTAGGGTTTGCAACCATACCAGCTATACCACGTGGACCACGCTCGCTTCGGCTCCCCAGTTTTGTCCGACCAACTGTAGTCCCCCGAGCCTCTGCAACGATGTATACGGCTGGTATCAGGCAGCACCGAATCAATGCGTAACGGCAGTGAATGGTTGTTTGAACTGGGGTGGTTTCGGACCGATGACATGGTTCGATTATTATGCGGACGATTCGAACGGAGACTACTGGGCCGGTGGCAATGGTAGTTTCTGCACTGGGTACGACGCACACTGTGAGAGCGAACCGAATGGAGCCATTAGTTGCTCTACTAGCGACGACGACAATACGGTGTTTGGCTATCGAGGACAAAGTATAGGAGCGGGCTGCGATTTTACGTTGAATCTTACCCCATGACACAATGCGTTACCTTGCACAAGCGACGCGTTGTTTATCAAATGAAGCCCGAAAGGCAATGCTTCTAACGGCCTTCCGTGCGCCGACGCGTAGGTCTAGATCCGCCGGATCCTCGAGCGAGCACTCGACGAAGCGGTTTGCCGCTGGCTACCGACTAATAGTCACATAGAAATTTGGCGTGGGCTAGGTGGGGGAAGCGAGTACCGGCAGCGTATGTTCGAAAACCCACCGACGCCGAGGCGAGCTCGGTTGCCTCCGTGACCTGTTTGCCGGCAGGGCCTGAGACCGCTCCTTCGCGTAACCGTAAAACCGAATTCTGCCGAGCACCCCTTACGGCGGGTCCGCACGATCCGATCGAGGAGCGGATCGAGGATTGTAGATGGCCGTTGCAATCCGAGAAAGTTGGCCAACGAGTTCCGACTAAGGATGCCTCGTGATGCAAGTCGCTGCGTGCTCGCATGATGGTTGAAGCGGGCGAGCCGCGGTAGTCGTCAGGCAACCAAGAAGTCAACGAAAAATGACCGCGGCGCAGCGAAGCAAGGGCCCGCCGAAGGGGGGCGCAAAGTAGCTGTCGATGGGCTGACCCCGTGACACGGTCGCCCGTTTCCTTGGGCTGGACGATCATACGAGAGGGTTTTGGGCGATAGCGTTCCTGGCTTGCCGACAAGAGCCTCGTCTTGTATGTTATTCCTCGACAGGCTTGGCGTCTAATGTCAGGGGGGGTTGTCCGCGGGATGAACGCTAGGCGAGCTGCGTGCACCTTATTCAAATAACAGGATGATGATCATGCGTCACTTATCTCGCGTGAAGACCACCTGCGGCCTCTCCGGGGTCGGTGTGATGATTGTTTCAATAGTCTCGTTTTCGGACTGCCGCCCCGCGGACACCGTAGACGTCGCCTCACTAGCCAGACCTTGCCCTAAGGTGCAGCCGGAACTGGCGCACGTTCTAGAAGGCAAGCGGGACGGTGATCGCGTGGGTATTGTGGTCGAGCTGTCTACGCCTCCGAGGGCGCGTGACGTGCTTTGGGCCGGTGTCGCGAACTGCACTCCAAGCCCGTCAATGGGCAGCGATAAGCTCTCAGATGATTTGTCTTGGGAGCAGTACGATATCGGCCATCCGGCGCAGCAGCCCGCGATATGCGTTGGCTGGGCGACGCGACGCGAAATCGACCGTTGGTGCAGCGACGCGACGGTCCGTAGTGTTGACGCTTGGCGGTGAGTCGCACCCCGTGTGACAGATCGCGGACCTAGGTGACAGGGCGTCTCGCATGTGTGACTTGTCGATCCCATCGCGAAGACGTTCGGGCGCTTGTGTGCATGCATGCGTCGCGGCGATCCTTACGGCTCCCGAACAAATACACCGTCGCCGGCGGTTGACAGCATGACGTCTCGGTCGCGCTCGGTCGCCCAGAGCCGGTCGGACGTGGGAACCGCTACCCAGTCGGCGCCCACCGCGCGGTCGCACCGGTCGCCATCGAAGGCCTCCAGCGCTCCCGATGCGCGGCCGCCTAGCACCCGCGCGCATTCGGCGCAGCCGACGCGGCGCGGGCTATCGCTCGTGTCCACCAGGACCTGACGGCCGTCGGGAAGGGTCACGAGCGCTGCCAACCCCTGCCCCACGTCGTAGAAGCGCTACGGTCATCCTGCCGCTTCCACACGCGCCTGTGCTGGCTACTCTTCGCGTCCGCCGCACGATGGTTCAAGAGTGCGCCGCGCACAAGACTTGAACGAGGCGGCAGGATCGGGCAGATCCGCGTCGTGCTTCGAGACTACATTCGGCGGATACAGGGCATCGCGATGCGTCTGGCGCGAAGGGTCGTGCCCGCGCTCCGAGCGGCGACTCGGCCGCTCCCGCTCGTCAGCGGGCTGGTAGTGGATATGGCCCGCTCGCGTGAAGAGCTCATCGCAGAGAACACCCTGCTGCGCCAGCAGCTCATTGTGGCTGTGCGGACGGCAAAGCGACCAAAGATTGTAGCGCACGAACGCTGGGTAATGGTGATTCTCGCCCGGCTCGTGCCTCGTTGGCGCGACGCCGTTCTACTCGTGAAACCGGAGACGATCCTTCGTTGGCACCGGCAGGGATTCATGGTTTGGTGGCGCTGGAGGTCGCGGGCGAAGGACCGCAAGCCGACCGTCCCTGCGGAAACGGTCGCATTGATCCGGCGGATGGCCGACGAGAATCGACTCTGGGGAGCGGAGCGCATTCGCGGCGAGCTCTTGAAGCTCGGCATCCGAGTCGCGAAACGAACCGTCCAGCGGTACATGCGCCATGCCCGCAGGCCCGCTCCGCGCGGAGGGCAGACTTGGGAGACGTTCCTGCGGAACCACACAATCTGGGCGTGCGATTTTCTGCAAACCTACGACATCTGGTTCCGTCCCGTCTTCGCGTTCTTCATCGTCGACGTGAATGCCAAACGCGTTGTGCACGTCGCGGTGACGCGCGCTCCGACGCAGGCATGGACCGCGCAGCAACTCCGCAACGCGACGCCGTTCGGGCAAAAGCCGAAGTTCATCATCCGCGATCGCGACGACAAGTTCGGCGCGGTGTTCGATCGCGCCGCGAAGGGCGCCGGGACTCGCGTCCTGCGCACCGCGGTGCAGGCGCCGCTGATGAATTCAGTTTGCGAACGATTTCTCGGGAGCGTCCGCCGCGAGTGCCTCGATCACCTGATCATCCTGTCAGAGCAGCAGCTTCAGCATGTCCTCGTTGAATACGCACTGAGCTACTTCAACACGGCACGGCCTCACCAGGGGATCGGCCAGCGGATTCCGGTCCCCCCTGAGCACCTGCGATCCAAGTGCTCCGGCTCGGTCAGTGCGTTTCCTGTGCTTGGCGGGCTTCATCATGATTACCGCGTCGCGGCGTGAGGGCGACGGACGACAAAAGGAGCCAGCACAACGCCTCCTGCGGATCGCCCCGGGCCGATTCCCGCGTCACGATCTAGCCAAAAACAAGGGGTATCCAGTGGAGCTGACGGGAATCGAACCCGTGACCTCTTGCATGCCATGCAAGCGCTCTCCCATCTGAGCTACAGCCCCGACAACCACGATGGGGAAAAAAAAAGGCGGCGAGAGCAATCGGTTCTCTACCGAAAGATCGTGCCGTCCGCAACCACAGTCACACCTTGATTTTCAGCCGGACCATCATCTTTTGCAAACCGAAACGCGAAACGCCGAGCAGTTGCGCTGCGCGTGTCTGGTTGCCGCGCGTTTTCGCAAGAGCCTCGGCCACGAGATCGCTCTCCAGCGCGTTGACCCGCGAACGCAGATCGAGGCCTGCATTGCGCGCGGCATTGGGGCCCCCGCGCACGACGTCGACGGACAGCTCCGCTACATCAATGCTGCCGTCGCCGAGGACGAGCGCCCGCCTTACCTCGTTCTCGAGCTGTCGCACGTTGCCGGGCCACGGGAAGCTCGTCAGCTTGGCCATGGCGGCGCGGGTCACCTTCACGGCGCGGCCCTGCGCGTGCTTGGTGAAGAAGTGCTCGACCAGCAGTGGGATGTCCTCGTTTCTCTCACGCAGCGCCGGAACGCGCAGCGTGATCACATTGAGGCGATAGAAGAGATCCTCTCGGAACTTGTCTGCCGCCACCATCGCCTCCAGATCGCGGTGGGTCGCGGCGATGATGCGGACGTCCACGGTTCGCGCCCGCTCACCTCCGACCGCACGAACCTCGCCGTCTTGAAGGACGCGCAGAAGCTTCGCCTGCATCGCGAGTGACATTTCGCCAATTTCGTCGAGAAAGAGCGTTCCACCATCCGCGACGTCGAACAGCCCGGCACGGGTTGCGGATGCTCCCGTGAATGCGCCCTTCACGTGACCAAAGAGCGTCGACTCGAGCAGCGTCTCGGGCACGCTTGCGCAGTTCTCACTGACAAATGCCCTGCGCGCACGAGGCCCGTTCATGTGCATCGCCCGCGCGACAAGCTCCTTTCCGGTGCCGCTCTCGCCCACGATAAGCACCGGAACATCGCTCGCTGTGACGCGATCGAGCAAGCGCAAGAGCTCGCGCATCGGCTCGCTGCGGCCTGCGATTTCATCGTACCGATAACGCGTTTCGCGACCGTCGCGTGCGAGCTCGAGCTGATTGCGCGTCACGTCCAGTTCCACCTCGCGCTCCCGAAGCATCGCTTCGAGACGCGTGCGCGCCCTCTCCGCGCGGCGAACCGCGCGCCGCAACAAGACCGCGTCCCGCGCGTCGGCAATGGCCATCGCCGCCTGCGACGCGACGACGCGGACCCAAGCGAGCTCGCGCGGACCAAATGCCCCTTTGCGCCCGCGGTCGTCGAGATAGACCACCCCGAGCGCCTCTCCGCGCGCGACGAGCGGCAGAGCGAGCACGCTGCGCAGCTTCAGCGCATGGACGCTCGCGTGGAGGTCGCCCATCGTCGAGAAGGCGTCCGTCGAGACCACGGCGTCGCCAAGATCGATCGCGCGTCTGGCGATCGTCTGCGACAAGGCCAGCTGCTCACCGGTGAGGTCGTGCCCTGCAAGGTTGCGAGCGGCTCGTGGTACCAGACGTCCATCGGGCGCACATAGGAGGAGCAGGCCACGCTCTACCCCTGTCCAGAGAATCATCGTATCGAGCACCTGCCCGAGCAGGGGCCGCAGCCGATCTCGCGCCGACAGGGCCCGCACAATCGATTCGAGCTGCGCGACCTGCGCCGGCACGAACGCGACGTCCCCGACTTCGACCGCGGAAATGTGCGCCCAAACAACGGACGCAAGGCACGCGCGGTGGTCCGGCGGGGTCCCGTCTCGCAAGGCGCGGGCCGCGGCGAGCCGCACGTGTTCGAAACGCCGCGCGGCTTCACCGTCGCCGCGGGCGGTCGCGAGCCGAACTGCCGCATCGAGTGAAGGTCCTCGCGACGATAGTGGCGCGGCCACTTCCGTCAACGCGAGAAGTGACGTGAGCACCGCGCCGTCTCCTTCCATCGCCCGCCCGGTGAGGATCGCGGTCGCGCGCGCTCCCCACCATTCCCATCGCGTGACTGCGCGTAGCGCACTCGCTCCCGCGTCGGTGGAGGCGATCCGCGCGTCGTCGATCGAGTCCGACGCCCAGACGAGCAGACGCGCCGCAGCCCGCGTTCGATCGTCGGGTCCCCCTGTACGTAGTCGTTCATCGGCTTCGATCGCC
>JALYHX010000714.1 GCA_030776305.1 Myxococcota bacterium | reverse complement strand
TAGAGCGCGTTTTATCCGAATGTCGAAAGGATAGGCGCATGATCGCTCGTCCCTACTTCGCCCAGAACGCGGCACTCGGTAGGCGTCAGACCCCGATTCGCGCTCGCGAGGATGTAGTCGATACGCCACCCTTGGTTCTTTTGGCGGAGACCACGCCACGGAGGCCACCACGTGAACAGCCGATCGTTCGAAGGGTCGAGCGCGCGGCCAACGTCGATCATGTCGCCCGCCAGGATCTGCTCGAAAAGCGCGCGCTCATCGTCGCGCTGGCCGATGGCCCCGGGTTTCCGCTCCTTGGGATGCACGTCCGCGTCGTTGCGGGCGACGTTCAAGTCTCCGCAGAGGATCAGCCTTCCGCCAGAGGCATGCGCGGCGTCGACATACCCCCGCATCGCTTCGAGGAATCTGAGCTTCGCCGCGTAGTCTTTGCCCCCATTCGGAACGTAAACGCTGGCAACGACGAGCCCGCCATCCGTCCTTGCCTGCACGACCCGGCACTCGACGTCGAAGTCCGGGTGACCGAAGTCGGGTCGCACCGCAAAGGTGGCCTTGCGGAGATGGAGCGACACGCCGCTGTAGCCTTTCGGGCCGCCGTGCCAGTAGTTCCAGTATTCGGGCAGCATCGTCAGGGTCTCCCCGAGCTGGTCGGGAGTTGCCTTGAGCTCCTGCACGCAAACGACGTCGGGGCAATCGCGGCGCACCCATTCGACGAACTGTGCCTCGCGGGCGCGGATGCCATTGACGTTCCAGGTGGCGACTTTCACCTCGGGTCTCCTCCAGATTTCGGCACAGTGAACTCGGGCGGTCGAACGTAGACCGGCTCGAGGGTGTCCACATCATCCGGCACGCGGCGGAGAGCCATCCGTCCAATCGTCGTCGCGCGCGGTAGGTCGTGAGGTGGCTCCACGGCGAACGACAGTGCACTCCTCAGGGCAGACCAATCAATCGCTCCTGCGGCTTCGCCCGCGATGACGATTCGACTCTCGCTGTCGACGTTGGGCTGTTCGTGGACTGCCGTCTCCAGGAGCGCCGCGGCGCCGGCGAAGGCCACGTGCGACGGCGCGAGCACGAGGTGATCCCCCCGGCGCGCTTGCAAGAAGACCTCTCCCTTCCCTGCCCCGACGACGCTCACGACGAACGCGGCGTCGATACCGAAACCGAGCGCATCGAGCGACGTTATGCCAACGATCTCCGCCCCTGTCGCTATCGCGATCCCTTTGGCCGTTGCAAGGGCGATTCGGACGCCCGTGAAGCTGCCGGGACCGATCCCCACTCCCCAACGCGCGATGTCCGGCGCTCTCCACGAGACCCGCTCGAACAGCGCGCTCATCATCGGCAGAAGAGATTCGCCATGGGCGTTCGAAACGCGCGCTGCGTCTTCGGCAACGAGGTCACCGTCCTCGAAGAGCGCGACCGATCCGAGCTCGGTCGATGTGTCGATTGCGGCCAGGCGCATCGCCGCCAAGTCTGTCAGCTCGGCGCCCGCTCCGAAACGGCTCTGTGGGCGAGAGCAAGTTTGTTCTTCGCGGAGAACACCTGCTGGCGAACTGCCTCGGCCTGCCGTGCGATCTCCGGCCAGCTGCCCTGCGAGGCATCTCGCGCGAGGCTTTCTGCATCCACGACGACAGCGTTCATTCGTTCTTCGACCGAACGCAGCCCCGCGAGCAGTTCCCCATCGAGCGCGCCATCTTTTCTGCGTACGGACAGTTCGCCGGTCAACTGGTTGACCGCTTTCGCCGCTTCACCCAACGCCGCAAAGCGGTGCATCAGCCCCTCGAACTCGGCCGCCCGATCGGCGACCGCGCGCGACACCTCGACCAGCGTGCCGAGGCTCTCCTGCTGGCGGCCTTGCGCGGCTTCGATTTCGCCGACGAACACGCGGAGCTTCTCCTGAATCTGAGGCTGCCGGGTGGTCGCCTGCTCGAGAATGTGCGCCGCGCGGCCGAGGGACTTTCCACCGTCGAGCTCGATTCGCTTCGCCTCGCGCGCCAGCTCGTCGTACGCGCGCAGCTCCTCGTCGATGGCCGCGGCCGCGGCGACGAGCGGTGACGTGGGATTCGGCTTGGACATCAGGGCGGCCGTCATTGTATGCCAACCAGGCAAGTAAGGCATTCTGTGCAGGCGGGATTGGCCGCCGGGACCTTGCTCGCGGGCGGAGCGCTGTCCCGAACTGCCATCGTGTCGGACGTCTCGACCCCGCAGCTGACCCGCGCGTCATTCGACATCAAGTGTCATGTCGCTGTTCGGGGGGCTGTTCGTTCAAGAGGAGCCAGAAGAGGCCGAGCGTCTTGACCGCCTCGACGAACGCGTCGAAGTTCACGGGTTTGCGTACGAAGCTGTTCGCGCCGAGCAAGTAGCTGCTCGTGATGTCCTCTTCCTCCTTCGAAGACGTCAGGACGACAACTGGAAGCAGCTTCGTGCGTTCATCCGCTCGAATGCGCCGACGGACCTC
>JALYHX010000713.1 GCA_030776305.1 Myxococcota bacterium | reverse complement strand
GCCTCGATCTCTGCGCGCGCCATCTTCGCGGGACCGCCGAGCGCCGAGAGCATCGTGTTCACCGTTGCGATCCCTTGACGCGTCGCGGACAGTGCCTCGTTGAGGTGTCCGATCGGACGCGTCAGCTCGCGTCCGATGCTCGCAGCGACGACACCGATCGCGTACACGCGCTCCGTTTCGAGTAGGCGGCGCCGAAGATCCGCCAGCTCACGGTTGATTCCGTAGAGTCCGCACGCTTCGTTCAGCGTTGCCCGCAGCTCCCGAATGTCCCATGGCTTGCGCAGGTATCGGTGAACCTGTCCCCAGTTGATGGCATCGATGGCACTATCGAGATCGGCATATCCGGTCACGAGCATTCGAATCGTGTCGGGGAATTCCTCTCGCGTCGCCGCGGCGAGCTCGACGCCGGTGGTACCCGGCATTCGCTGGTCCGTAAGGAGGACGGCGACCTCATGACTCCGCATGATCGCGAGGGCCAACTCGGCACTCGGCGCGGTTTGCACGTCGAAGTCGTTCGAGCAGGCCGCCTCGAAGACGAACAAGTTCGCCTCGTCATCGTCGACATAGAGAACCCGCTGCTTCATGCGCCCTCCCCTACGTTGACCTCTGGTTCGTACCGGATCACGGGCGGGATACTGGGTGGGCGCCGACGCGGTACGCGGACCAAGAACTCGGCCCCGGCGCCCACCTGGCTCTTCACTCGGATTGTACCGCCAACGCCGGCGACCACGCGCTGGACGATGGCGAGGCCCATCCCCATTCCTTTCCCGGGACCCTTCGTCGTGAAGAACGGAGTGAATATCTTCGCGCGCGCGTCGGGCTCTATGCCCGGTCCATTGTCCGCAATGGCAATCGCGACGAAGCCTTCCTCGCTCCGGCCGTGAATTCGGACCCAACCCGTTACCTGCGGCGCCGCTTCCACGGCATTCTGCACCAGATTGGTGAGCACCTGATTGAACTCCTCGGGGACGCACTCGATGAGGCCGTCGCCCTCGAAGGACGCTTCCACCCTGACGTCACGCCCCGTGGCGGGGAGGACCACCCGCATCACGTCACGAGCCGCCGCAAATGCATCGTAGGGCTGCGCTTCCCTGCTGTATCCTTCGCGACTGTATCGGCGCATGAGCGCGACCGTCGCTCCGATCCGCTTGATCCCGGATTCGGCCACATCGAGGAGCTTTCGAACCTGACGCTCGATGTCACCGCGTCGTTGAACGTCATCGACGGACGGCGTCTTGGTTTGTGCGAGCGCGAAGAGGTCGTCCACGCGACCCGTCACGAGATCGAGCGCGTTCTTGATGTAGTTCAGTGGATTGTTGATCTCGTGCGCAAGTGCACCGGCGACGACTTCCAGCGAGTCCATCTTCTGGGTCAGAAGAATGTCCGCCGTCGCCTCCTGGGTGCCGAGGAGTGAACGCACTGTCGAGAGGAGCTCGCGCGCGGCGAATGGCTTCGCCAGGTACGCACTGACGCCGGTTTCGAGCCCCGCCACACGGTCCTCCATGTCGGCTCTGGCGGTCAGCATGACGATGGGAATGTGGCGCGTCCTCGCGTCGGCCCGTAGGCGCCGCGTCAACTCCAGACCGTCGAGTTCGGGCATCATCAGGTCGGTGATGACCAAACTCGGCACCTCACGCGCTGCCAGCGCGAGACCTCGTTTTCCGTCGGACGCGGCGAGGATCCGGAAGTGATCGCGCAGCGCCATGTGGATGACGCGCACGACGTCCGCCGTGTCCTCCACGACGAGGATCGTGTGGGCATGCGCGCCCTCGTTCGCATCCCGCGCGATGACGCGTTGCTCGGTGGCTTCGTCGATCTCGAGAAGACGGAATTCGTCGCGGCCCGTGAGCTGTGTGGTCCATTCCGCCAGCCCGCGATCCGCTTCTCGTTTGCCATGGGGCAGGTCACGCGGGCGCTCTCGCCGATCGATGGCCGTCGCGGGAAAGTGCTCGCGGTCTTTGAGGAGCTCGACGGTGAATGTGGCGCCCTCACCGAGGCTCGTTCGTGCCGATATGGACCCTCCGTGGAGCTCGACGAGCTCCTTCGCCAGAGCGAGCCCGATACCGGTTCCACCGTGTCTTCGCGTTCCGGCCATATCGATTTGAAAGAAACGCTCGAAAACGCGCGCGTTCATCTCAGCGGGAAACCCGGGTCCGTCGTCCTTCACCTCAATCGCGACTCGATCCCCCCTGTCGTCCACATCGAGCCAGACGTTTCCGTTGGATGGCGTGAACTTCGTCGCGTTCGACAGCAAATTGATGAAGACTCGCTCGATCCGCTCCAGATCGCACCAGACCATCGACCGCTCCACGTTCGATCGCCAATGAAGCGCAATGCCCTTTCGCTGCGCGAGGGACTGAACCTGGGAGAGGAGACCGCGGAGATAGCCGACCAGGTCGTGCTCGTCGACCCGCAGCCGCAAACGTGACTCCTCGAGCTTGGACAGGTCGAGTAGATCGTCGATGAGCTTGAGCAACTTGACGCCGCTTCGATACATCCCTTCCATCGTGGCGCGCTGCGACTCCATCCCGGTCGGCTCGGCGCAGTGGCTGAGCATGAGCTCGAGAGGCGTCAGGATCATGGCGAGCGGCGTCTTCAACTCGTGGGTGATGTTCGCGAAGAATTGCGACTTGACATGATCGAGCTGTTTTAGTTGCTCATGCGCGAGCTCGAGGTTGGCCTTCGTGCGCTCGATGATGAGCTGATTGGCTACTTGCTTGCGCTGCGTGCGGTAAGCCAAAATCTGGCCCGTCCCGGCGATGATGCCTGTGGAGACGAGGAAAAATAGGTTGGAGACCGAGGCGACCGCGTTCTCGACTCTGTAGAGAAGGTTCGGAACGACGAACGATGCGATAATCGTCGCGTGTGTGATGATCACGACCCGCGTCGGCCACACGAAGAGCAAACCGGTCGCCACGATGGCCAGGGTGAGTCCAGCGTAGTAAGGCGACGCCATTCCTCCCATGAACAGCGTCATGAGGCTGATTCCGAACGCGCAAAGAAGGACGTACGCTGCCGAGATGGCGTTCGGTCGTCGTTCGAACACTGGTCGCCGCATCACGCGGAACATGACGAGCGTCGTGCCAGTGACGACGCCCCGGGTCCCGTAGAGCAACCAAAGCCAGCGCTGTGGGGCGATGAGATAATCGAGGACGGCGAACCCGGGGTAAAGCCCGAGAACGATGAGAAGCAGAGTGCGTGTGCCTCGTCGATTGCGCTCGAGCAGCCAGGACGACCATCGCTCGTCGAAATCAGGTGGCGATGGCGACACGCTCGTTCCTCACGTCCGGGTTACGACGACGAATGGGTTGACGCCGGTTTCATCATCGAGAATTTGGGTCGGTGCCTGCGGCGCCGCTCGGCCGGCAAACTCCATCATTTCCAAATGCGTCCGATAAATCAAGAACCAATCCAGGTGCAGTTCCATGAACCAGCGGCTTGGATTGGCGGGCGTCATGTTTCCAATGTAGGCGGTGCCTCCCTCCGCCAGGCAGCCGTAGAACTTTCGGCAGAGCGACACGGCGGTGGGAAGTTGAAGGTAGTCGAAGAGGCCACTGCAGATGATGACGTCCGACCGATTGAGGCTGGCAAATATGTTTTGGTCGCGCAGCAGGCGCTTGATGGAGTCGTACCGATACACGATGTTGACGGTTCCGGCCCACTTCGAGTCGACCAGGCGTTTCAGCCTCGAGAATGCATAGGAGAGCGCGCCCTGGTCCTGATCGAACAAGACGATCTCGATGGGCCGCGAGATGGTCGTACGCTCGTTCAATAGTTCGTAGAACTCCTGTGCAGGTCCGGAAGCCACGGAGAGGATGCGGAGCGGCTCCGCGGTCGACGCGTGTGCATCGATGCGCGCCGACAGCTGTTTCTTGAGCAAATCTTTTCTCGCACGGACGGCTCGTGCGGCCTGGGTCTCGAGGAAAGCCATGCTCAGCGATTTGGCGAAGAGCGTCGAGCCCTCGAAGTTTGCTTCGTACACGTATTTCATGACTTCATAGTCGCCGGGGTAGCCGAGAGGCTTGTGGAGGGCCCGGTGCATCCAAGGGCACATCATGAGAAAGTCGTGAATGTATCGAATCGAGTACTCCTTCAGCGGCGGGACCTCCAATGGACTTGCGCCACGGAGCGCTTCGTCGATCGCGTCCGAGTAGGTAACAACCTCTGGCACGAATTCGGACCGAAGGCGCTGGACGAGCGCATCACGAGCTGGCGAGTCAGGGGAGCCATGAGTGACGTGCCACGGGAGCGCAGATTCGAGCTCGCCAAGTCGTCGGGCCGCGTCCTCGAGGAAGAGACGGAGCTCGCCAACCAGCGCCTTGAAGTGGTTGTGGCCCGTGACGCGCCAGGGCTGTTGGCGAACTCCGAGCCCAAGATCATTCGAACCCTGCACCGACCACGACTTGACGTCGCGCAGTTGCAAGACGTCTTCGATGTTCATGAGAGAATCGAGCAGGGAGGCCCCCGCAACGGTCTTCCCGTCGATCTCGCGTAGGGAGCCTATGCGCGCCTCGCCGCGGTATGCCTCGTGACCATCGAAGCTGATGACGAGTTCCGGCAAAACGGTTCCGATCTCGACCGTCACGTCCGGGGGTAACTCGAGCCCGACCCCGTTCTGCGATACGTCATGCAAAGCGCACTCGCGCGAGACGGCGTTGTCGCCGCGGCTCGGGACACCTGTCGACGTGCAGAATGCCACGCGGACCGTCGGTCGTACCGGCCCCAAATCGTTGCGTTGATATCGCTGGGGGCGAAAAAACACTTCGCGCCCCTGGCCTCCGTCCAACTCGGCATACGATTGCCCCCGATGCACACGCGCTGAAGACCGCCCCCCGACGACCGACACGACTTCACTGATTGGCTCGGTGGACGCAGGAACCGGTGTGTATTCGACAGCCGCCTTGTAACTCGTGTTCATCGGAGCCGCCCTTCCGAAGGCAAGCCTCGGTCGGCGGCCAATCGATCGAGCCCGGGCCGTTCTGCGAGAGTCGATGTGCGACGGCGTACGACGACTCGCTCCTGACCGAATGCGTGATTCGTGGGCATCACTGGGACGTCCTCCATGTAGCGGTGGGTTCCGTTTAGGGTCCGTTGGGGTGCGCCGGTTCGCTGACGGTGGTTGGCCGGCGGACAGGGTGCGCCAGAGGTTGCGTCCACTCCGCTGGGCGAATTAAGGGTCCGACGTACGCATTGCGTGCGCGCGCCATTGGCCAATCTTCGTCCCACACGCCGTTCCCATGCGCGACATTGCCCCTCTGGCAACGAACGCCGATCTTGTGCCAGCTGGCACACTTTCGAATTGGGCTGCTGCGTTTCAAGTAGTTGAAATCGATAAGTTAGTGCGATGGCCTCGCTCGTGCTTGGTGGGTTCCACACCATGCGCAAATACTCGATGCGTCGTTCGTTGCTCGTCCCGTTGCCCTGGCTGACCGCAGTCCTCGCTCTTGGAGCTTGTGGCGGCGGTAGCGGGAAAACCTCAGGCTCCCCTCCTCCGGGCGGGACCGTTCCGGTCACCGGTCAAACGGACTTCGAGTCGGCTCCTCCTTATGGATCGGGGGGTGTGGGCGGCGTAGCACCCGCCGCGGGTTCGGCCGGTAGCGGCGGTGCGAACACAACGGCTGCGTCCCCGGCGCCCGCGGTTGCCGGGGCCAATGCGTCTCAATCCCAGCCGCGTGCGGTCCAGGAG
>JALYHX010000712.1 GCA_030776305.1 Myxococcota bacterium | reverse complement strand
CTGCCGAAGTGAGTAGGATTGATGGTCATGATGCACAGAGTCGTGCTTCTTCTCGCGGTGCTCGAGACGTTCGGCAGCGTCACCTCGCGGGCAGCGGCGCAAGAGCAGGCCGCTGCTCCCGCAGCAGGACGGCCGAAGCAGCAACAGGGCGTCCTGCAGGTCGGGGAGATCACGATCGTCGGCCGTGTGCAGAAACCGATCGCCGCTGTAGACGTCGCGAAGATCCAACCGAAACTGACTTTGGCGGAGTTACGCCAGCCGTTTCTCGATCGTATTGAAGAGGCGGTTCGCAAGGAACCGTTCTGACGATGCTTGTCGTGTTGTCGGCACTCGTGGCGGGGCCGTGCGTGCTCGCCAGTGCATGCCGACTGGCATGGGCGGTGCTGCCGACTTGGTTGGATCCGCAGCTCGTGCTTGATGCGCTGAACGTCCACCGCTTCGACGATTGGGTGCCGCTGCAACGTTTGCTGGCCACATGCGACGGTGCAATCTGGGAAAGGGACCTTTTCGCGGCCATGGGGGAACGCGATCCCGGTTTCCGGATCGCGCTCGTCAATGAGCAGCTCCGAGAGCTCGATTGGCGTGCGCAGCGGTGGTCGCGTGTGCCTCGGGTCTGCGCGAGCGTTGCGACGAGCGCCGGCCTTCTCTTCGCTTGCGTCGCCCTGGTACCCGGCCTTGGCCTTCAGGTCGGCGATGACCGTGCCGCGCTCGTGTCCGCCGTGGACGCGTTCGCCGTCGGGATCGCCGGTACGTCCTTCTGCGTGGCCGTGCACGTCCGAGCACGGCATGTGATCGGCGAGCGCCTTTCCGCCGCCGATCGCCTCGTCGACCGCCTCGAAGCTCTCGCCGTCGCGGCTTGAAGGGTACGGACGGACCCGTGCGGCAACGTCGTCGGCTTTTCCAGCGCGTCACCATCGTGTACCTTTGGACAGAGAGACGGGAACTTCGCGAGGCTCTACGGATCGAACGAGGGGCCGCTCTTCTTGCGAGAAAGGCGTTTTTTGCATGTCGCATATGAACCAGGGCACGGGGCCAGGCATGGGGCCGCCGCACGCCGGTCGCCCCGGGCAAATGACCGCGGTCATGCGCGCGATGCAGCAATCGAGCGGCCCCAAGGTTTTGCGCATCGGGCTGGTGGCCGCGGGGCGCATTCTCGAGGAGCGGATCGTCAAGCAGCGCACCAGCGTCACCGTGGGCCCGAGCGAGAAGTCGATGTTCGTCGTCCAGGCGAATCTCCCGGCGCAGTACAAGTTATTCGAGTTGGTTGGCAACGACTACTATCTGAACTTCCTGGAAGGCATGACCGGCCGCGTCGCGCTTGCGTCGGGAATTACGGACCTCGTTGCTCTGAAAGGGCAAGCGAAGAGGATTGGTCCCGCCTACCAGATCCGGCTCACGGAAGAGGCGCGCGGGAAGATCGTCGTTGGGGAGACGACGTTCCTCTTCCAGTTCGTGGCGTCGCCGCCTGTCCAGCCTCGCCCCCGACTTCCGCTATCCGTGAAGGGGGGCCTCGCCAATCAAATCGACTGGAATCTCACGATCATTGCCGCGTTCAGCTTTCTCCTTCACTTCGGCCTGGTCGGCGCGATGTACAGCGACTGGATGGATCCTGTTGTCAATGACGACATCACGGCCGGCCTGCTGGACATGGTACAGCGGACCGTCCCGCCTCCCGTCGAAACGACCGAAACGCCCACGTCGAGCGCCTCTTCCACCGACACGGCGCCGGCTCCCACGCAAGCCCCAAAGGCTCAAGCCAAAGGCGGGCCGCCGGACCAGAAGATCGTCCAGGGATTGATCCAGGAAGCGGACCAAGCCCGCATCGCCATTTTGGCCGCGCTGAACGGGGGCCCCAACATCAATGGCGCAATGAAGGATGACAACGGCGCCCCAGTCGATTTGAACAGCCTCGCGAACCGAGCGGGAGGAATCAGCAACACCACGGGCGGTCTCAACCTACCAGGCGGAGCGGGCGGACCTATCCACCCTGGAGCGGGCGGGGGACTGCAGGGTCTCCACGGCGGCGAAACGGGCGGCGGCTCCACCAGTGCCGGCACGATCGTGAAGGTCATTCCCATTGGCGACGTGCAATACACCGGGTCGGCGATGAGCGTGCCTGTCGCCAACGCGGAGGCGGTGATTCGCAGTCAGATCCACCCGGGAGCCAAGAAGTGTTATCAGCGCGGACTTGAGTCCGATCCGACTCAGGCGGGAAAAATTGTCATCTTGATCAAGGTGGCGCCGAGCGGGGAGGTCGACACGGCAACCGTTCAGAGCAATAGCGGCCTTTCGCCGGCGGTCGCAGCTTGCATCTCGGCGGTGGCCCGGCGCGCAAAATTCGACGCGCCTGGCCCCAGCGGTTCGCAGATCAGCGTTCCATTCAACTTCATCAAACAGGGCGGCTGACCGGCTGAATGGCTTCGTCGCGCGGCGCAACGCACATGTGATCACGCGTTTCGCGCTCGCTCTCGGCGGAGGCCGCTACGGATTGTCATGGAGAGAGGGTTCGTGTCGTTGACACGCTCTAGGTCGACCACTACAGTTCTACACCGCAGAAGCCATTAGGGAGGCTAAGTTGGCGATGCGTCCTCGGGCGACTCTCAGATGGATCGCGTTTGCGGTCCTTGTACTTTGTGCGTCTGGATCGGCGACAGCCCAGCAGGGCGCCGGCGATACGGGCGCCAATGCACAGGTTGGTTTCGAGCGGCGTCCCCAGCTGTCGCTCCCAGAAGAGCTGGCACAGGCCGAAGCCATTCTCAAGCGCATCGACACAGCCGCAGGAGGGGTTCGACGCCAGTTGGAGACGGCGCGGGCTGCTCGTGACGTCGTGAAGACGCTTTGTCTCAACGACAAACTATCGCAAGTCGATGTGGCGAACCGATCGGCCCGCGATCGTCAGACCGCTTTGCAGTCGGCGGTTCAGCGCAACGACACCGAGCTCGCAAATCACGAGTTCACGATCATGGCCGTCCTCCGCCAACGCGTCGACCAGCTCGTCGCCGAGGCCAACCAATGCATTGGCGAGGAGATGGCGTTCATCGGGCAGACGGAGGTCGTGACCACGATCGATCCGAACCTCGCCGATCCGGACAGGTTTCCACCCTCCGAAGATACGATCCCCCCAACCCCGCCGTTGCCCGCGACCGCCAGCCAGTAGCGTTGGCTCCGTGGCTGCCGTTGGGGCTCGCTGCAAGTCTGCCGTTTTGCCGTAGCTCTTCCGTCGATTCGTGTACCTTCTTCGCGGCTCTGATGACCCACAAAGCCCTGGTCTCCGGCGTTGTTCTTGTCGCTCTCCTATTGGCG
>JALYHX010000711.1 GCA_030776305.1 Myxococcota bacterium | reverse complement strand
CCGAAAAGACGGTCGAGGCAATTCCAAGGACGCAGGTGCCCGATGCGTCGGTGGCGCCCCTCGTAGCCGACGCCGGGCGAGTCGAGCAGCCGAACCTGACCGCGCCGGAAGAAGCGGGGGCGGTGGTGGCGGCGTCGTCGGTGCAAGGGTCCGAGCAGGGGGCAGCGAATGGGACGGAAACGGACCCCCTCAAGGCGCGCGCGGTCGACATGTACAAGGCGCAGCTGGCCTCTTGGTTTGCGGCCCGCTTCCAGATCGCGGGCAAGATCCCATTCGATCGACTCAAGACGCTGCGAGCCGTCGTGCACGTGACGGTGACAGACGACCGCAAGGTGGGTAGCTTTGCCATTGCCAAACCAAGCGGCGATTCGACATTCGACTCGGAGGTGCAAGCCACGCTTGCACGGGTCCAAGCGAGCGGCGTCGAGTTGCCGGCCCCTCCGCCCATGTACCCCGAGATGCTGGGAAAGTCGCAGACCTTCGCCTTCCAGTGCACCCTCCGTGCGCAATGCGAATGACTTCGCGGCTTCGTCTCGGGTTTGCTGTTGCCGTTGGCCTTGCGCCAGCACTGGCGGATGGAACGACTTTCGCCGATCCAGGGGCAACCGCAATCGATCAGCCTGACGAAAGCGTCCTGGGCACCATCGACGTGAATGGGTCCGCGGAAGGCCTGCCCCCGTTGCCGAAGCTGGCCATCGTTCCGATCATAACGACCGGAACGGCGGACAGCGTCGTCAACCTGGTCGTGCGTCGCGACATGGAACTGAGCGGCCAGTTCGAGGTGCTCCAAGAGAGCACGGCACCCCCCGGGCCGTTCACACACACGTCTCCGCTCGACCTCGCTTCGTGGCGGGGGCGAGGGGCCGAGTATGTCCTGCGCGTCTTCGCGCAGCCAGCGCCCAACAACTCGGCCAAGACCGAGCTGATCGGCGATGCATACTTGACTCCCGCCGCCGCCCTGGCGGCAGCGCAGGCGACGCGTCCAGCGGCGGTTGGCGACGCCCCGATAGCAGTTCCTGCGGAGACCAAGCCGGCCTCCCATGCAGTCGTGCCGACCGCGACCACGGAGGTTCGCGCGGCGGCGCACAGGCTGGTGGATCAGCTCTTGGGTGCGCTCACTGGGCGGCCGGGGGGCTTCGCCAGCGAGATGGCGTACGTCGAAAAGGTCGGCCGTTGGCGACGGGTGTTCGCCATCGATGCCGATGGCTTCGATCTGCGTGCCATCGGGCCGATCGACGCAACGGCACTCTCACCAGCATTCGGCCCCGGGGATCAGATCTTCTATGCCCTGTCCGCAAACTACTCGCCATTCCGGCTCGTCTTCGGGCCCGATGCGACACCGCTTCCGCTCATGGTGCCGGGGTCGATCATGGGAGTCGCCTTCAGCGGCGACCGCGCGCGAATGGCGCTGACCGTCATGGCCGAAGGGCAAAGCCAGCTATGGACGGGTGAAAACGGCCGGCTACAGCCCATTGCGGCGCCCCCCTTTGCCAACCACCCCGTGTTCGGACCCCTAGGCAAGATTGCATACGTTGCGGGAACGCCGGTGCAACGAATTTACATTGATGGCAAGGCGAGTTCCCCTCCGGGATTCATGGCCAGCGCCCCGGTTTTCTGCGACACGCCCCAAGGACTACTCGTTGTCTACGCGGTGGGAGTGGGCGCCGGGGCGGACATCATTTCCACAGACACGAACGGTGGCAGCGTTCGCCGGCTCACGCAGCACGAGGGGGCGAACGCATACGCCGCATGTAGCCCCGACGGACGGCTCGTTGCCTTTTTTTCGACAGGCAAGAAAGGGACGAGCCCCAACGAGAACGCGGGCGCCGGACTCTTCATCATGCCCATCCAGCGGCCATGGCTCGCGAAGAAGATCTCGAGCGAGATTGGCGAATCGTTGCGCTGGGAGGCGCTGCCGGCCGTCTCAACGAAATGACCGCAGTTCTCGTCAATGCGCGGCGACGACCGCAATCTCCTCTGGCGTCGGCAAGAGCGCAATCTCGAGGCCACGGTTCCTTGCGTGCGCTTCAGCCGAGTCACCCGGTACCAGCGGGTCGAACGCACCCGCTGCCGCTGCGTTCAGCGCGTCCGCGGGTACGTGAAGCGACACCAGATACTCGACCGCCGCCACAGCGCGTGCTGCCGTAAGCTCCCAGCTCGACTTGAACTGGTGCGCCTTGCGC
>JALYHX010000710.1 GCA_030776305.1 Myxococcota bacterium | reverse complement strand
CGATAGCGCTCAGGTGTGCAAGCACGCGGGGGATGACGGTCCGCGCCATCGCTTCGCGGCCCGTGCGAGAGTCCGAGCGCATCGAGGCGGCCGACTCGGTATCGAACGTGCCGAAAATACGCCTTTCGACCTTGCGACGACGGATATGTTTGTATACGACGCGTGCGGTGATGGTGCTCGTCCACGAATCAAGCGCGCAGTCGCCTCGATACTTGCCGATGGTGCTGACGAGCTCGATCATCGCCAGCTGCGCGATGTCGTCATGATCCACGTCCTCCAGCGGCAGAAGACGACAGATCGTGCGGCCGATCTGTGGACGAACCCTATCGTGAAGCGCCGTGGAAGCACTCGGATCCCCGGCACGCACCGCGGCGAGGAGTTCGCTGTCGTCCAGCGCCGGGACGGGCGCCCGGACGGGGGTCACCGGACCGGTCGGTTGCGATACGGGCACGAGCCGCAGCTTCGACCCGACGCGTGATTGCCTCGTGAGCATCCTAGCATAGTCATAGTACCGCGACCCCAGCCACGGCAGGCTAAATGTGGCCTTGGCCCCTAAAAGCGCACACGGACACCCACTTGCGCGATGAATCGCAGCTGAGGAATCGTCGTCGTGTGTGCTCCTTGCGGCCCCTGGTGCAGGATGACGTAGGTCAGCCCAAATACGTCCTCGAGCCCCAGCCCAAGCACACCTTCGACTCTTGGAGCCAGAACGAAGCCGGCGTCGACCACGACGTCCATCCCGGACATCAAGGCGCCCTTCGTCACACCATTCGCGCCAAAAACGTCCGCGGTCCTTGGCGCTTGATATTGGAGTGATTGGTACAAGACGAGATAGTCCGCACGCACCGATACTCCGAAGGCACGGGACGAGGTCGGCCGCAATGGATGCCAGCCAACGCCCGCGGATAAGGTCGAGGTCAGCGTGCTCGACTGTACAACGGAGGCAATGTTACCGCCGCGGATACTGCCACCAAGCCTCAATGACAGAGGCGCCAGCGGAAACCATTGGAGCGCCGCTCCCCCCCCGCCCCCGTCGCCTCCGTCGCTCCCAATACCCCAAGCGGCGAGCGCAAAGAGGTCGAGCGCAAACGCTCGCGGCGTTGAAGGCCGCGCCGACTCAGGCGGCTCGTCGCGGGGCAGAGTGCGATCTCGTTCGGAAATCGGCGCTGGGACGCCGTCGTCGACTTGCGGCGCGCTGGGTCCTCGACCCGTCGCAGCGGGGGTTATGGCGGATGGTGGAGAAACCGCCTCGGGGAGCATCGACACGACCGCGAAGCCAATCGTCCGGCCGCGCTCCGTGCTTGCATCCGATGGCATGAAGCCGACGGATCGACCGATCCATCGTCCACTCCGCGCAAGGTGCACGCGAACGGTCGCGTTGCGGTGGCCCGGGTCGCTCCACGTCAGGTCTACGACAACGTCTGCATGTGCCAGCTGTTCGGCGATGACCGCTTCGTCATCGCTCAGCTCGGCGGGCGTCTCTCGAACTTCGACGCTGGCTCGCGACCCCAGCGCCTCACGCGTCGCGCGCGCCATGGCGCGCGTCGTCGCATCGGACCCTTCGCCGCTGGCGACGAAGAGAAGAATAGTCAGGGGGTCGGCCATGGATGAAGAGGCATTATCCGGCGCGCGTAGGGACGGTCGAAATCCTGTCGGCGCGCTCGAGCTTGCTCTCGATTACTTACGCTGTCCTCGAAAGCTTACACTTGGACGGGGCCATTTGTGCGCCATGGCTGATTTAAGGGCTCTTGCAGCACCATCTTGTTGAGTTCAAGATACGATCTTGAGAGTGAGACGAAGGGCCTTTCGAAGACGGCGGCGCATCGAGTGCGATGATGTAAGGGACGAGCCCGGCGTTTGCCGCGCGGAGGTTTGGCGATGACGGTCTCGAATACTTTCTTGAGCACTAGGATATCGGGGAGTCTTGCTGCGATTGGGGCCATTTGCATTGCCTTGATGGCGTCGTTTGCGTGCGGCGCTCAAACCGACCCCTGGAACGACGCTGGGCCCGGCAGTGGCTCGGGGAGCAGCGGCGCGAGCGGCGGGGGCTCGTGTATCGGTCTTGTCTGTGGCCCAGCCGACTCCGGCCCGCGGGATTCAAGCAACGGATCGTCGTCTTCGGGTGGACCACTTCCCGACGCAAAGAGAACGGTCACCGCACCGGATTGCGCCGGTTGCACTTTTCCGCCGGCGAACGCGAAACCTTGCGCATCGACGGCGCCGTTGATCAAAGTCGTCTATCCGCCGGATACCGTGCTTCTGCCACCGAACCTGAACGTCATCTCCGTACAATGGACCCCCTTCGGAGGTCCGTTCACTCGCTATTCCGTCGATTTCACGAACAACGGAAATACCGACTGGCACATCATCACTGCATGCACGAATCAAACGATCGACGCCCAGGGCAACGTGCCATCTGGGGGCTGCGAGGTGACCGTCGATCCGGTCTCGTGGAGCCAGCTCGTCGCTGCGAATCGCGACCAGGGGCCCGTGACGATCACCGTGCGAGGCACGATTGACAACGTGTGCGCGACCCCGTCGGCGAATCAAGTGCAGATCAACTTTGCGAAAGAGGATCTGCTCGGCACCTATTATTACTGGAAATCGACGGTGACCACTAACGGTGTCGGTGGGCAAATATGGGCAAAGATCTTTGGTGACCTGAATACCGGCGAAAAGGACGTGACCACGCCCGCCATCCAAAACGCGACGTGCAACGGGTGCCACTCGCTCTCGCGCGACGGGTCGCGCATGGTCGTCTACTCGGACGACGATGACTCCGACGACGAGTATAGCGACGTGGCCGGTTCGCTCCTCGACATGACGGCCATGCCGAACGCAACCGAGTTTCTCAATACTGGGGTCACGGGCGTGCGGCGCGGCGGGCAACCTCCTGGGTTCAGTACGATAAGCCCATTGGCGTCTTACTACGTGACGTCGAACGGATATCCGTGCACACAGGGACGTGGCGGCTGCGGAACCTCGAACGGCTATCCGGGTCCGGTGCCCGCCAATGGTTGGTCTCTCTGGGACGGCCAAAACGCCAACTTCGTCGGCGGCGTCACCGTCGGGCCTACAGGGACCCGGCCGACCATGCCCGACTGGTCCGTGGACGGGAAAACACTCGTGTATGTCGTACCGGCCGGCGAGTTTCCATGGCGGCAAGACGACGCCCACATCTATGGCGGAAGTCTCTACACGGTGCCCTACACCGGCAACGGGACCTTCACCGCTCCCCCTTCGCTGTTTCTCCCGTCCAATGGGGAAAACAACTAT
>JALYHX010000709.1 GCA_030776305.1 Myxococcota bacterium | reverse complement strand
GTCGTGAACAGCGAGAGCCACGTCGACGCCTCTCAGGCAGTCGTCAACGACACCGACAGGCTCGTCACCAGCAGCAATGGCCTTGTCAGCAGCTCCCGGCGCGGCCGCGGGGGCAGCGATGCGGGCGCTTGCAGCAACGAGGGTCCTGTCTGAAGTTGTGAGGCCCCCGTCGGTCGCAGCGAGGGCCCCGGCATTCGCTGTCAGCGGCCCGTCATTCGCAGCGAGGGCCCCGTCATTCGCTGTCAGCCCACTGTCAGCGATTGCGAGCCGCCTGTCGGTCAATGCGAGGCCCATTGCAGCGAATGCGATGCAAGTCACAGCGAATGCGAGACCCCTTGCATTGAATGCGGGAGCCCTCACAGCGAATGACGACACCCGATCAGCGATCGCGAGCCGCCTCACTGCGAATGCCAGCCCCCTTGCAGCGAATGCGAGACCCGTCACAGCGAATGCCAGCGCCCTTGCAGCGAATGCGAGACCCGTCACAGCGAATGCACGCGCGCTTGCAGCGATTGACAGCGCCGTCGGTGCTGATGACGAGACCCTCACGCCCCTTCTCCCGCATTCTCGGCAGCGACGACGAGGGGCGAGTCCTCGGCCCTCCAACCCCCTTCGCCCTCCCCACTAGGTTCAGAACGTTTTGTACGCCGCCACCACCGTGCCGAGCGCGGCGGTCAGAACGGCGAGTGCAGTTGCGACGACGAACGCGCGATGCGCGACCCTGCGGAGCGAATCGCGTACGCGGCCTTCTGCGAACGGCGCGGCCACATAAGCTACGCCTCCCGTCCACGCGAGCATCAGGACGCCGAAGGCGAAGTGTTCTTTTCGTTCGAAGAGATACCCAACGGTGGCGGAGCTGGCGAAAATCGGTTGGCGCAGCTTCTCACGATACGCAGGGTACATCGCCAAACCCATCGTGGCCGCGAGCGTCACCATGCCCACGGCGAGTCCCACCGACCAGTGTGCGCGGCGCCGCCTGTCTCGCAGCAGGATCGCGGGATGAGCCAGAGCGATGGCCGCGAGCCAGCCGAGGTGTCCGTGAACGTGTTCCTGAATGCGAAGCGGGTCGAGGGGGGACAAACGGCTCCTTTACGGCGCCTTCGGCGGAACCCGTTCGACATCCACGCCCTCGTATCTCGCGCGGAGCTCGATGGCCCGCCGCAATTCGCCGTATTGCCAGCGCAGGTCGGCGTCCCAAACCAAATCGGTGTCCGCGATGCGGGCGGAATCCGCGCCGCGAGTCGTCGCCCCTGCCGTTTGATCCACACGCCGTAGCAACGCATCTCGCTTTTCGGCGATGTAAGCATCGGACGCGAGATCGAGTGCCTTTAGAAGGTCGACGAAAGTGACGCGATTCGTGAATTGATAACCCGTCCCACGGTCAGAAACGGGCTTGAACTCCGTCCTCACGGCATCCCAATTTTGTTGCCAGGCCACCCGGCTTTGCGCGGTCGGGCCCCCAGCGAAACGGCGCACGCATGAAGAGACGGCCTCGGCAAGTGACCCCGACCCATATTTGGTCCGAACCGCACCGACGGCGAACGCTTCCTCCTTCGCACCGCCGCCCCTCGCCGCGACCGCTGCCTCGGCTTCGAGGGAAACGGTCGAAAGGCGAGCCATTTCGAGGCAAGCAACGAACTCCGCAAATGCATTGCTTACGCAGAGTGAGCCGTCACCATACGCCACGTGTTGTTGACCTGCCGGGCACGGTGGCTTCGCCTGCGCAACACACGCCGCAAGGCCCCAGAGTATCAATATCGACCAATGCTTGGCTCCGTCTCGCATTCTTGCGCAAGGTAGGTGCCAAGCGCTCGATCTGACAAGTCACGCCCGTCGGTCGATCCCCATGCGACGTGGTCTCGGCATCCAACGTGAAAGCAGGACAAGAAACAGCCCCGGCGGGGCCGAAGTCGCGCGTGGTCCAACCAAGGAGGTAGGCGGCGACGGTCAGGATGGGACGGTTTGCCCCGGCGGACGCGATGAAAACGCCGCCTTTGCTACGACGATACGCGGCCCATACGGCTCAGCCGTACGCGCCCTACCCTGGATGGCACCTCTGCGCTGCGGCGCGGCGTGGTCAACCCAAGAGAGAGTCCATGAGCGACGACAAGCACGACGATTCGGCGACTGAAGCCGCGGACGGCCGCGCGCAAATCCTCCTCTGCGAGGATGACGACACCCTGGCAGGCCTCCTTGCGCGCGTTCTTCGCACCGAAGGTTACCGCGTCGATGTCTTCGACAACGCGAACGCCATTCCCGGACCGAACAAGATCGGACGGTATGACGTGGTGCTCAGCGATATCCACCTCGCCGACGACACCAGCGGACACGACGTCCTGCGACGGATTCACGAGACGAGCCCAACGACGCCGGTCATCCTGATGACCGCGTATGCAGACATCGAGGGGGCCATGAATGCCGTCGGCGAGGGGGCCTACGATTACCTGGCCAAGCCGATCGAGCCGACCGAGTTGAAAC
>JALYHX010000708.1 GCA_030776305.1 Myxococcota bacterium | reverse complement strand
GCGTTGGCCCCGGCGGCGTCGCGCGTCCCCCCCTCGGCGCCCGCGGCGCGCGCGAAGGGCGTGACCGAGCCGGTCATTGCCGCGAACCCGAGGACCATCAGAACGCGATCATGACTGCGCACCGCGTCGCTCCTTCACCGGCCCGCCGCATTGCTTGCAAAAGGCCGCGTCTGGTTCGTTCGACGCACCACACACGCCGCAGGTGACTCGCGCGCCTTTCGGCAATGGCGCGGCCGCCGATGGGTCATCGGGCGACCGAACGCCTCGCTTCTTCAAATAGTCCCGCGCGAGGCGTTCGGCTTCCTCGCGAAACGGCGCGACCTCGACGTCCATGCTCCGCAATACCGCCTTCGCTTTCTCGCGATAGTCAGCGACAAGTGTTTGATAATCCGCATCGTCGATCTTGCCGAGTTCGTGCTCGTTCTCCAGGTCCTTCAGCGCGCGCAGCAGCCGAAGCTTCTCCTCGGCCAGCGAGTCGACGCCGTGACGATCGGGCGACAGCGTTTCGAAGTCAGCGGGCAGCGGAGCGTCGCCGCTCAGTGTGCGCACGCTCGCCCAGAAGAGCGCGATTGCAGCAATCAGCGCCCCGGCAGCGAAGACAAGCAAGGCAGACCCGACGCCCGCAACTGCACCGACGGCCGCGGCCGCGATGACACTGGCAAGGGGAAGTCCAATGGCGAATGCGCGTGCGAGCGCCCGCTCGAGGTCGTCATCGCGCGCGTACGCCGTCGCGCCGGTCGCGGCAGCCGGCCGGGGCGCGCCGGCGGATTTCGGCCTGTCCCGCTCAGTCATCGAGCCCTTTCAGCTCGTCGTCGAGTCTCGCGTCGTACCCGTCGCGGCTCGGCAGCTCGCCGGACCCCTTACCGCCCGCGGCGTTTCGCGCGGATGGGCCTCCGGGCGCGGACGTCGAATCACGCCTGCGCCACCGTCGCATCATCCGCCCGAGGCCGAGGGCACCCACCGCAATACCCAATACGGGTACAATCCAAATCGCCTTCAGCATGCCGCGGTTCGGTGGGACGGCGAGCGCGTCCAGACCGTGCTCCGACGCGTATTCAGCGATGATCGCTTCGGCTGTCTGGCCTGCAAGCATCTTCTCGCGAATCAATTTACGGGCCTCGTCCGCGTTCTCGCAACTGCACGTCGAGAGGAGATCACGGGGACAGCCACACGAGCAGCGGAGCGCACCGAAGATGGCGCGTTCGGCCTCGTTTTCGATGCGCACGACGCCGTGCATGTCCTGACGCATGCCCTGAGCATGTGCCGCTGGCGTGGCCGCAAGCATGATCCCGAGAATCACGCTTGCCGCGGTGGCGGCCACTCCCCGAGCTCCGGCCCAAACGCGCGATTCGCTGGCCTGGAGCTGCGGCCACATGCACACCACGCTTCCCGCGATGAGCACCAAACACCCGAGCCAGATCCAGCTCACCAGCGGATTCACGTGAATCGAGAAATCCGCGACATTCCTGTTCGACGGATTGATGGTCCCGACGACGAGGTACAGATCGTCGTGCAAGTGGTGTCCGATGGCCACCTCGGTCACCGGCGACTCCGCCTGCTTCTTGTAAATGAACTTCGCGGGACTCAGGCGTCCTTCGTAGTGACCGCGCTTGTAAACGTCGACATCGGCGAAGATCATGCGCTTGCTGTTGTCGACCTCCATTCGCGCGCCGACGTATTTCAAGTTGTAGTCGTCGACGGCATAATTCTCACCCGGAAAGAGCGAGGCCTCACGGTCGACGTTCCACGACTGGCCGGTAAAGCCGACGAACATGATCACGATACCGAGGTGGACGATGTAACCGCCGTAGCGGCGGCGCGACGGCGGAGGGAGCGTGAAGATCGTATGCAGAAGTCCTGGTACTCCCCCGAGCCACCAAAGCACTGCGGGCGTCGAAGCGACCGTGCCGGTGCGCGCCCGTCCACGCAGGAGCAACACGAACTCTTGCACGATCACCGCGGCATTGAACGCGCACAGTGACCAACCCATCACCGGCGTAAAGGCGTTGAAAACGCGCAGCGCCGCGCCGAGCGGGCCGGAGTACACCGCGTCGCCCCAAACGACGGCAGGGAAACCGACCATGCGACCGAAGGCGAAATGCAACACCGTCGCGATGACCAGGGTCGCCAGCGGCACGCGGAAGACGCGTTTCAAGGCTTCGGGGCTCGTCTTCTTCCAGCCGAAGAGCGTGCCGATGCCCATGAGGACGAGGAGCAAGAGCCCCAACGGCTGGACCCACACCTTGTAAAACGGCGGGCCGACAGTGACCTTCTCGCCCGTAAGCGCCTCGCTGATGAGCGGGAAGGTCGTCGCGATGAGAATGAAAAAGAGAAGACTGCAAAGGATCCAGTTGTTGAGAACGAACGTGAACTCGCGCGAGAAGATCGACTCGATGCCCGGCCGGCCAACCCGAACATCGAGGCCCCGGGTCATTCGTCGGAAGACGATCTCGAGCGCGACGAAAACCGCGCCCCCCGCGACGAGAGCGATGAGCGTGACGCGCACGCCGACGGGAACGGGCAATCGCCATACGAAGTAGAGGCCAGGCAGACACGCCAGGACGACGAGCCAGCCCGACGCGACGGCGGCCCACCGCAGCCTTTGGGCCGCCTTGATGTCGCGAAGCTCGGGCCAGCGCCAGAGAACGAGGGTCATCGTGAAAGCAATCAGCAGCAGCAGAAACACGGCGAAGTATCCGCCAATGGACGACTGCGCGAACGAATGGACGCTCGAGATCATCCCGGAGCGGGTCAAAAATGTGCCGAAAATCGTCAGGAAAAAGGTCAACGAGACGAGGAAGACGTTCCAGACCTTCAGCATCCCGCGCCGCTCTTGGATCATGACCGAGTGGACATAGGCGCTCGCCGTGAGAAACGGCATGAAGGCAGCGTTCTCGACCGGGTCCCAGCCCCAGTAGCCCCCCCAGCCGAGGACCTCATAGGCCCACAGCATTCCTAGGGTGTTGCCGATCGCGAGAAACATCCAGCAGAAGAGGGTCCACTTGCGGCTGGCAACGATCCACTCGTGGTCGAGCCGTCCAGTGACGAGCGCCGCGACGGCGAAAGCAAACGGAACCGAGCACCCGACGAAGCCGGTGTAGAGGCAGGGCGGGTGGATGACCATCCAGTAATTCTGGAGGAGAGGGTTGAGACCCTCCCCATCGGCGCGCGCGGCCGATACGTTCATCGCGAAAGGATTCGCGGCGAACGCCATGAGAATGCAAAAGAAGAGGATGATGCCCATGAGCGTCGCGATGACGTACGGCTGAAGCTCGAGATGCCGCCTGCCGAGCCATTTGACGCAAGCGCCCACGTACGCGCTCAGCAGAAAGAGCCACCACAAGAGCGACCCATCCTGCCCCCCCCAGAGCGCCGTCAGCAGGTACTGCAGCGGCATCGACCGGTCGGAGTAATGCGAGACGTATCGAATACGAAAATCGTGCGACACGAATGCGTACGCCAAGCACAAGACAGAGCCGGCGATGAGCGCGACCGTGCCGTACGCGCCGAAGCGTGCGGCTTGGAGGGTGCGGCGGCGCCCACTCGCGCCGGCGGCCAGGGCGACCGCGAACGTGTAGCCGGCGACGACCATCACGGCGAGCAGTAGGCTTGCGCCGAACGCCGGAAATGTGGTTCCAAAGACGTGGAGGGGGCTCGACATGGGTTCCGCGGTGGGGCGCCTCATGCCGCGCAGGCGAGTTCGCGCGTGCGTGCGGGCGCAGTGTTCTCCTTGCCTGAAAGCCAAAGCATTGCAAGGAGAACGCATGGCCATTGCGACGCCATACGGTCGTGAGTCCGGCACGGATTGGCTATCGACCGCAGCCGAGCGCAGCCTCCAGCCGTGCCAATCCCTCGTCCAGCACGTCGCTGGGAGCCGACCACGCTACGCGAAATCCGTTCGGGACGCCGAAGAATGCCCCGGCGGCAACGAGCACCTCATGGTCCCGCGCGGCGGCCTCGATGGTCGGCGTCAGATCGCCGGCGTCCGCCAAGGTGACCAAAGCGAAAAGCCCCGCTGTCGGCGCACTCCAGACAAAACCACTCGAGGCGTGCGACTCAACCCACGCTTTGACGCGCGCGCGCTTGCCGCTCAACGTCGCTCGCGCTCGGTCCGCAAGAAAACCGATGCGGGCGAACGCCTCGAGCGCGACGTGCGCATGGGAGAGCGGCAGCATTCCGCAGCACGCCCTCATCGCGTCCTCGGCGCGGGCCACGATCTCCCTCGGTCCGAGCAGCCAGCCGATTCGCTCGGCCGCGAGCCCGTAGCACTTCGTGAGACTCGAAACGGCGATCACGTTCGATGCGACCTTTCGCGCGCTGCCCGTAAAGACCCCACGCGCGTCGACCAACGCGTCGAACGGCGCGTACACCTCGTCGACGAGCAAATGAGCGCCGCGCGGCTCGAGCATGCGGGCGATCGCGCCGAGGACGTCGTCGGGCGTTCGTACGCCACTCGGATTGTGCAAGTTGGTCACCGCGACCACGCGCGTGCGTGGGGTCAACGCCCTGGCGATACGGTCTGGGTCGAGCGCAAAGCCGTTCCTGGCCTCCCGGGCAAATCGCACGACCCTCGCGCCGCAGCCCTCGGCGATACGGACCAGCGGTTCGTATGCCGGGTCCTCGACGAGCACGTCGTCGCCGGGCACGGTCATGGACGCGTATCCCAGCCACAGCCCGTGCGACGTTCCCAGGGTGGCGACCGACTCGTCCGGCTGAACTTCGTTGTACGCCGCGATGGCCCCGCGAAGGCGCTGCCATCCCGATGGGTCATCGAACCGATCGGCGGTCGGGACCCCCAGATCCGTCAGTGGGATGGCCGGCATTCCGCTCGTCGCGAGGTCGAAGCGGACCTTCCCGTAATAGCGACGTGCCCAGTCGAGATAGCGCGTGGGCGCGAACATCAGCGCGCGACCGGGCGCTCGCCGTCAGGCACCAGCATGAATGTCGCCGTTCGGATGGCGTTCGCCTCGGCGGGTGAAACGTTCATGGTTCCCTCGGCGTGGTCGTCCGCGATCGCGCCGACGAGCGTTCCCTTGAACCCTTGGTCGGCCGGGTCTTTTCTTGCGATGGAAGCCGTCAGCTTCCCGTCCGCGGCGAGACCCTCGAGGACCGCCGGCCCCAGAGGACCCTCCACGGTTCCGAGCACGCGGCCGCTGAGCGGGTCGATGTGAAGCGCGATGATCCCCTCGCCGATGCCCGCGCCGTCGTCTTTGACGTTCCAGTGCACGTTCTTCCAATCCGGTGGGACATACAGCGCTCCGGCTGCACTCTTGTAGGAGCCCCGCCAAGCGCTTCTGGTGCGCACGGTCGGGTTTCCCCCCGTCGGACTGGGAGGCGTCGGCGCCACCGCGACGCTAGCGTCCATAGCAGCCGCGCCCGTTGGCTCGACGTGGCGCTCGACGTGGCTCTCGGCGTGTGACTTGTCGCAGGCGCCGCCGAACACGAGCGCTGCGACGATGCATCGGCAATTCATGGGCTCGTCGATTCGTCGATGATCCGTTCCACGATGCGGACGGCGACTTCTCCGTCGAGGTCGACGAGCTCGCCGCGCGCCAATGGAACCCCTCCGACACGAAGCAACACACGGTCGCCAACGCGCCGTCCCAACCCAACCACGTCACCGCGACCCAGCGAGGCCCAATCGCGCGCAGACATGACGGCCTCGCCAATCTCGACTCGCACGACGACGGACACTTCACCGAGCGCCGCGACCACCGCGTCCTTGTCGTCCGAATCCATGGGCGCCTCCGCGGCCAACAGCGGTTCGAGCGTGCCCCGTAGCACGACGCGACCATCTTCGCCGAGCGTCGCGCCCAGCCCAAGATCCGATGAGGCCGCCGCCAGCAGGACTGGCCCCGAGAAGGTCGAGCCCCTACCGCGCGAAAGAAGGCACTGGTCACCCGGCAGCACCAGCGCGTCGCCGGTCCGCAGCGTGGCCACGTCGGACGCGGTCGCAAGGATGCCGCATGCGACGATTGGAATCGCGAGCGG
>JALYHX010000707.1 GCA_030776305.1 Myxococcota bacterium | reverse complement strand
GTACTACGCCGAGGACTGTGTCGTTCAGAGCTACGGCACGCCGGAACGTGAGGGACACGGGCGCGACGACGTCAGCAAGGCGGCGCAGGTGGTATACGACTTCTCGAACGATGCCAAGACGGCCGTCACGCGGCTTTGGATCAAAGGGAATGTCGCCGTGACCGAATTCGTGTGGGCGGGAACGATGACGGGCGAATACATGGGGATGAAGCCCACGAAAAAGCCGATCGGCCAGCTCCGCGTTCACGTCGCCTGGTTCAACGACGACGGACTCGTGAAAGAGCAGCACGAATACGGCGACAGCGTCGGGCTGATGGCTCAAATGAAAGGGGGAAAGGGGGCGCCGCCCGTCCCGATGTTGCCGACCAACGCGCCCGAGATGCATGCGGCGAAAGGGACGCCGGACGAGGACAAGCTCGCCGACTGGGCGAAGGCCGGGGACGAGTCGTTCAGCAAGGATGACGTCAAGGCTGTCGTCAGCATGAATGCCGACGACGCCGAGTACTGGATTAATGTCAGCGGAAAGCCGGCGACCAAGGGCAAGAAGGACATGACCAAGGAGCTCACGGATTGGTTCAAGGCCTTCCCCGATCAGAAATGGACGCCCACGAACGCGTGGGGGATCGACGGATTCGCGATCATCGAGCACCAGATGACTGGCACTCAGAAGGGGCCGATGGGTCCGTTGCCACCGTCCAACAAGGTGGTGACCAACTGGCACTTCATCGACATCATGCAGCCAACGGCCGAAGGCAAGATGCAGCGGGGCTGGGGATATGCCAACCTCGTCGAGATGATGGGTCAGACGGGGGCTTTCAAACCGCCGTCCGCCGAGAAGGCGCCAGTTGCCAAGACCGATGCTGCGAAGGGCGGCGCGGGCAAAGGCGACAAAGCCGACGCGAGCAAAGGAGCCAACACGGCGAAGGCGGATTCGATGAAGGGGGACGTCGGAAAGTCCGATACGGCGAAGGACACCGCCAAGAAGAAGTAATCCGACGGGCTGCTGCCTAGATCATGAACCAGTAGTGGAACGTGGATATCGGCGGCCCGGCGACACGCAGCTCGATACGCGTAACTTTCGCTGCGATTCTCGCCGGCACCTCGAAGGATCGCTCGACCCATTCGTCGTCGCCGATATCGAATCCGCTTATTGGCTCGCCGTTCGCCAGGACGCGCACGCGGTTCTTCGCGGATCCTTGCAAGCGGACGATCACGCGAGCAGCTACGCCGTCGCGCAAATGCACGACGAACCGATCGCCAGTGCGATGGGTGCGGCCGCCGTCGACGACCACTCTGCCGTCGGGGTTGACCCCCTCGTAGAGGATCTCCTCACCGTCGCGCGCGCCGCGTAGCTCGTACGCGTGCTCCTCTTCGCTGTCGAGATCGGCCACGTCGAGCGTATCGACAATGTCGCTCGCGCCCGCGGTCCACGGCTGCTCGCCGCTGCCCAGCGCTGACCAGTCGGCCGTGTACGCGCGCATCGTCTGGCCGCCGAGGATCGTCGCATCGGCGACGGTCGCTTCGTGCAGCGACTCTCCAAGTACGGCATCCATCGCCATCCACTCGGGGTACACGATGAAATGCGTCGGTAGCAGGTCCGGAGACGTCGCATGAAGGCGCTCGTAATGCTCCAGGCGCGACGCGGCGCCTGCTACCCAATAGCGAGCTTCCCCGTGCGTGGTCAGGCCGACGATGTCGAACGTCTTGCGCTGCCCGAAGTAAGCGATCGCGCCCGTGTCGTTGACTCCGACGCGGGCGTCTGGCGGCAGGTTCTCCTTGGCCCACCGTCCGAGCGCAACCTGCTGGCGATCGATGCCGCTCGCCGACTGTGCGATGTCGTCGAGGACTCCTTCGAGCTTGGACGCGAAGAGCCCGACGAATATGCCGCAGGCAATCGGCGTCGCGACGCGCCAGCGCGGACGGATCCGGGCTGCGAGGTCCCCGGCAACGCGAGCGAGACAAGCCAGGCCGATGATCCAGCCGGTGGCGAACGGCCAGACATAACGCAGGCGGTTCCAGAGGAACGTGACATAGAAACACGGCGCAAGGATCGTCAGCGCAATGAGGAGAACGCCGACAGCGCGCCAGCGCGACTGACCGCGTGCGCCGAGCCACGACACTGCGCCGAGCCCCGCCACCGCGATCGGCGCCCCACCGTGCGGCAAAAACTCGGCCGACCAGACCTCGCCATTCAGCAGCGTCCCGACCAGCACCTTCACGTTCGATTGAACGGCCTGCCAGAGCGCTGGACCGGCATAGTACGGGTGACCGAGCAATAGCTTGGCGATCGCCGTATTGCTGCGGGCCGAACCCGTGACCAAAAGGAGAAGCGCAGTCGGTGCGAGAGCCGCTGCGGCCGGCACCAACGCCGACGCTCGATCACGCCACAGCGAGCGGCGGGGGAAGGCCGCAAGCGTCGTCGTGACGAAGAGCGCGGTCAGCACGCCTTCGGGCCGCAACAACGCCGCACCGAACGCCAGGGCAAAGAGCTCCATTCTGCGCTTCGGGGTGCGAGCCGCGGGCTGCGCCTCGGACCATTCCGCCGCGCGGCGCGTCGCACGAGCGATGGTCCAAGCGAATGGCACGACTTCCATCCCGCTCGCTGCGCACCAGATGAAGCCACCGAACGCGACGATCATCGCGCCGGCCCCCACTGCGGCCGCATGCCCAGCGAGGCGCTGGGTCAGCTTCGCCGTTTCCCACGCGAGTCCTCCGAGCGCAGCGAATGACAACGTCCAGGCCGCCCACACGATCGCATCGTCTCTCAAGCCGATCGCCCAGAACGGCGCAAGCAGCGCCGGCCAAAGCATGCTCGTTGCGCCGCTCGTGATCGGTTCGCCCGAAAAAAATCGCATGGGGTGCCCCTCGGCGATTGCGCGGGCGTACTGAAAGTGGATGTACGCGTCGTCGAGCGGGGCGGCGGCGTGCCCGACCTTGGCGAGAACTCCGGAAAACGTGCGCTGAGCCGTGAACCCGACCGCGATCGCGAAAGGTGCCGAGAAGGCCGCGGCGCGCTTCCAGGCCCCCCAACCGGCGGCCGTTACGATAGCTCGCTGCGCGGGATCGGCATCGCGCATGGCGCTGGCGGGGTCGCGCGTGGTCACTGCCCGACCGTCGCTGAGCGAATCGGTTGGGTCAAGTGCGTGGTGCCCGCGAGGAAGAGAACCGCTACACTCCGATGATTCGAGGAGACGCGCAGACGCCGGTTGCGCATGCGCGGGGCCCGAGCACACAGGCCGCCCAAAGTTGAGCCCATCCGAACCCGCCGTGGATGCCAGCGCTCGGATGCCGCGCTCGTATGAGCACGCGGCTCGCCTTCCCGACGGCGAGCGCGTGGACGTGCGAACGCTCGTGGTTGGCGCGTGGGTCGAAATCGAGATCGGCCCTGGGCGAGGGTGGTTTCTCGTCGAGCGGGCCAAGACGGAGCCACGCGCAGCGCTGATCGGCATGGAGATTCGTCGCAAGTGGGCCGCGATCGTGGATGGGCGACTCTCCGCGCGCGATCTCTCTCAGCGAGCGCGCGTCTTCGCCGAGGATGCGCGCATGGCGCTGCCTCGTCTGGTCCCCGATGCTTCGGTTCGCAGAATATTCGTGAACTTCCCCGACCCCTGGTGGAAAAAACGACATGAGAAACGATTGGTGGTGCGGGGCGGTTTCCTGCAAGACGTCGCGCGTCTGCTCGAGCCAGCGGGGGAACTCTTCATCCAAACCGATGTGGAGGAGCGGGCGAACGCTTACGAGCAGCTGGTCGGAGGTGATGCGCGGTTCTTGTCTGCCGGGGATGCTCCCGCTACCCCGCGGCTCGCCGAAAATCCCTACATCGCCCGTAGCCCACGCGAGCGGCGCGCGATGTCGGATGACCTTCCGATACATAGGGTGAGGTGGAGACGGCAGTAGACTGCGGCTAACACGAATGTTTGCCATGCCGCGCCGCGGGAGATGGGTCCTACGAGGATTGCGGCTCGCCGTCCTTCTCGTTCTGTTCGCGCAGTGGGGGCCAGCGAGGGCGGAAAAAGCGCGGGTCGTGAGCCTCTCCAAGGGGCCATACCTCACGGGACTGTCCGAGGCGGGCATCGATGTTCGCTTCGAGCTCGCTGTGGTCCTGCCCGCGGCGGTCGACATCGAGCGGGACGGCAGTGACGGCAGAAAGCCGCTGACGTTCGAGGACCACGCGCCATCGGCGATGCACGTCGTGCATGCGATCGGCCTCGCGCCTGCAACACGCTACGCCTACGTCGTCCGGGCGGGAGGTCGCGTCGTCGGACAGGGGCACTTCACGACCGCTCCGAAGCCGGATTCGGCCGCGGCGGTGAAGTTCCTCGTTTACGGAGACAACCGCAGCGACCCGACGGCCCACGCGGCTGTCGTGCGCGCGCTCCTGGGGTCTCCGTCGGATTTCCTCGTGAACACGGGGGACATGGTGGAAGACGGCGGCCGCTGGGACGACTGGCAATCCTTCTTCGACGTCGAGGCGCAGCTCCTGCGCGACCGCGCGCTCTTCGTCGCAATCGGCAACCATGAACTTTACGACGACCGCGCGGGGGGCAACTTCGCTCGGTACTTCGGGTTCATCGACGCCGACGCCTCCCTGCAACCTCGCGGCACGGTCCGCCTCGGCAACACGCGTTTTTTCTTCTTGAATGCGATGCGCGAATGGGGCTCCGGCGACGACCGGCAGTGGCTCGAACGCGAATTGGCTCGCACCGACTCCGAGCCGGGACTCGTCTGGCGGATTGCGGTGTCGCATCAGAGTCCGTGGTCGTCCGGGCCGCACGGCGGGAGCCCCGTGCTCATCAACGCCCATGTGCCAGCGCTCCTGGCCGCGCATGGGGTCGACTTGGTCCTCTCCGGGCACGACCACATCTACGAGCGCGGCGACCATGATCGAATGAAATACCTCATATCCGGCGGCGGCGGCGCGCCTCTGTATCGCGCATCGAAGATCGCGTCCACGCGCAAGGAAGAGTCCACATACCATTTCGTCGAGATGACCACGGGGGCCAACGCGATCCGCTTGGTGGCCAGGAGGATCGACGGCTCGGTCCTCGACCAATGTGGCTTCAAGAAAGGCGAGGAATGGGATTGCGACCAAACGGGGGTCGGCCCGAAAGGCGGTGCGGCCGCCGACTTTCCGCCGCGCGACGCCGTATCGAACTCGCGTTGCGGTTGCACGCTTCCAGGCGCTCGCCTTGCATTCGCCTCCGGTGTGCCTTTGCTCGCGGCCGCGCTGGCCGTCGCTTGGCGCCGCCGACGAAGGCATTGGGTTTGAAGGGCCTCGCATTTTCGGGAACAGCGCAGCGAGCCGGCTATTCTAACGATGGAATGGGCGTAGGCCTCTCCGTTGCTCAAGCCGTGGCCGTCCTCGGCTTGTACGCCTGCACTGGCGTGCCGAGATCTGCTCCTGCGGTTGCCCAGCCCATGCACATCGACGCGCAGCCTCGCATCGTCACGGCGGACGAAGTGACCACGGAAGATGAGCTCGTCCGGCGTGGCGAACGCGCCATGCTCGAGCAACGGTGGCGGGATGCGGCCGATGCTTACGGGACGCTCTTTCGATCCGATCCAGCCGGGCCGCATGCCGCGGACTACCTCTTCGATCGCGGCCTCGCGCTCGAGGGACTCGAGGAGCGCGCGAACGCACGCGATGCGTTTCTCGATCTGGCTCGCCGGTTTCCCGAGGGTCCGAGGGCCCGAAGTGCGCTCGTCCGGGCCGCGACGCTCGACGCCTACCTCGAGGACTGGGCGGCGCTCGCTACGATCGGCGACGCCTTGCTCGCTCGCAAGGACATCGACGGGGTCGATCGCATCGTCGCGCTCGGGGCACGAGGCCTGGCTCGGATCGAGGTGGGTGACGACAAGGCGGCGTCGGTCGATGTTCATGAAGGCCTCGACCTCGCCGATCAGCTTCACTACGGCGAGCGGGACGTCCTTCCCGTTGCGGTGGCGCAGCTACGCTTCGCACTGGGCGAGCTGCGGCGCGTTCGCTCGGAACGGATCGCACTCGACCCGCCGCCCGCGTACTTCGTGGCGAAGCTCGACGAGCGCTGCGCCGGCCTCCTGGAGGCACAGGCTGCCTACGCGATGGCCGTGCGTTCGGTGGACCTGCACTGGGCGGCAATGGCGGGTTACCGCGTAGGCGAAATGTATCGCATTCTGCACCGTGATCTCGTGCGCATTCCGCCGCCCGCGACGTCGAAGACGGATCGCCAGAAGCAAATATTCTATGCCTTCATTCACGTGCGCTATCGGGTGCTGCTCGAGAAGGGGCTTCGCGAGATGAAACAGACGGTTGCGCTCGGGGAGCGGACGAGCGACTCGTCGGCTTGGATTCAACGCGCGCGCGCGGCCAAGGACGAAATGGAGACGGCCCTGGCAGACGAGAAAGCGCAGATCGACAAGATGCCGTTCACGGAGGAGGAGGTGAAGCAGGCGCTCGAAAAACTTCAGAAGAAGACTCAAGCCGGCGGCGCTGTCTCGGTCCAGCCGCGATAGCGCGCCGGGATGAGGGGAGCGCGCACCTCCGAACCAACCCTTGACATGCGGCCCTTGGCAAGCTAGTGCCGTGCCGCAAGCCACGTACAGGGAGTAGCCGCGAGTCGTCGCGCGGGCACCCAGGGAGGAGCTCGCAGCGGTAGTATCAGGGCGAGGTGCCAGCCAAACGCGACGACAGCCCGCGCGGTGTCAGGATTCAAGCCACGCGCGCCTGAATCTTGCTTGCGCTTGGGCGTCGCAAAGAGTAACCTTCGCGCCCCCAATGCGGCGGCCCGTCCGCCGCGAGGGCTGACGTAGCTCAATGGTAGAGCACCTGTTTTGTAAACAGGTGGTTAGGGGTTCAAGTCCCCTCGTCAGCTCGCCGTTTCGTTTGACCGAAGAAGAGCGCGAAGTGTTTTGAATCATTGGACCCGGAGGGTTGCCCGAGTGGCCAAAGGGAGCAGACTGTAAATCTGCCGGCTATGCCTTCGATGGTTCGAATCCATCACCCTCCACGGCTCAGGAGATCCGAGAGGAGAGAACCAAACTCGCGGGAGTAGCTCAGTTGGTAGAGCGTCAGCCTTCCAAGCTGAACGTCGCCGGTTCGAACCCGGTCTCCCGCTCATCGCAAAGCGACCCGAAATACCGCCCACCTAGCTCAGTGGTAGAGCACTTCCTTGGTAAGGAAGAGGTCACGGGTTCAAGCCCCGTGGTGGGCTCGAGTCCACGACCCCACCGATTTTTCCGACACGTTCCAGGAGACTTCCGTCATGGCGAAAGAGAAATTCCAGCGCACCAAGCCGCACGTGAACGTGGGGACGATCGGACACATCGATCACGGCAAGACGACGCTGACGGCAGCGATCGTGAAGGTCCAGTCGAAGAAGGGGC